>CAYJGJ010000076.1:0-1501 GCA_964370025.1 uncultured Oscillospiraceae bacterium | reverse complement strand
GAGGTGCATTGCTTATAGTAGCATTAAACTTATTTGTTTCAACTTGCGTATTTTGTGCACAATTAATTGTGCCATCTATACAACTATCGGGCTTAGCAAGTGTATGCGGTATATTAATTGTTCATTTTCATGTTCAAAATGTTACAAAAACAAAAGACCAATTAACAGAGCTTAGCAATCGACAATTTTTGACGTCACAAATAACCAAAATGTGTAGATTGAAATCTCCATTCCATATGTTCGTATTTAGCATAAAGAATTTTAAAGGAATCAATGAAAGAAATGGGTTAGCTGTTGGAGATGCTATTCTTGAGCAATTTGCACTCAGACTCAGAGAGGTCTATCCAGCAAAGTATTTATATCGGTATACAGGTGATGAATTTGCGTTGGTCATACCTGAAAGCGAGAAAGATTCACTTGATAAGATTGAACATTTATATCAAGAGCTCATTAAGCCATATATTACTAACGAAGTAATAACGACTCTTGATATCGTCGTTGCTAGGGTTGACTATCCTGAGTTTGGAGAAAAAAATAGAGATTTAATATCGGTAATGGATTACTCAATTAAAATAATAAAAAAAGATCAGGGAAATGCGCATTTTATTAATGATGTGTCTATTTGTAATACAATGAAAAGACGTCATTTAATTATTGAGAAATTGAATCATGCAATCGCAGATGACGGCTTTGAAATTCATTATCAGCCAATATATTCAATAAGTGAGAAGAATTTCCCATTCTCAGAGGCATTGATCCGATTAAAAGATAATGAAACTTCATATATTTCACCTGCAGAGTTCATTCCAATTGCCGAAGAAACAGGCATGATACTCAAAATAACTTCAATACTAATTCGGCTAGTCTGCAGTGATTTTAGGAAAATGCTTGATAAATACGGAGATAATTGTAAGCTAAAATCTGTATCGATTAATGTTCCATTTGTCTGGTTGTCACAAAAAGAATCACTCGATGAAATATTAATGGTGCTTAAGGAATATAATTTGGATTCTTCGATGATAAAAATAGAGATTACAGAGCGTACCTTTGCAAGCGATCTTGATAAAACAGTCCAGAAGATGAACGAGTTTATTGAAAAGGGATTTGTATTTGAATTAGATGACTTTGGTGTTGAGTATGCAAATCTTGGAATGTTCTTTAACGTGCCTATTGATATCGTAAAGTTAGATAGATGTATAGTAAAAGACGCAATTCTAACTCAAGAGCGAAAAGAATTTTTCAAAGAATTAGTAATTACAGTGAAAAAGGCGAATGTTTCAGTAGTAGCAGAAGGTGTTGAGGACCAAGAGTTATTGGAATTCATAGAAGAGTGTTCTGACGATTATATCCAAGGTTATGTTTTTTCCAAACCACTTCCGTTTAGTGAATATTGTGATTTTGTTGCGAAAAATTAATAATAGCTACGAATTTCATATGTGCCTGCACCCTTGCACGCTATTTCTTCGTTTCATTTCGTGATAGATGCCATTTAGTATCGTTC
>CAYJGJ010000075.1:0-1671 GCA_964370025.1 uncultured Oscillospiraceae bacterium | reverse complement strand
GCATTTATGTTATCACAGATACTCTATAGTATCAATATGTAATTAGAAATAGTAGATTAATGTGAAAAAAGCTATTGACAAGATATTTATGATAGTTTATAATAAAACTATAAAATTAGTTTTATAGAAATATATTGAATCAATAAATTTCACGAAAACTAATGAATATCATCTAGTTAGGGGGGTTTTTAATATAAAATGAGTCCTGATTGTAGAGATTGGAAAATTAAATAGTAGGAGTGAAACAGGATGGAATTAAACGATAAAAATATACCAGTTGTATTCAAGGGACTAAGCGACCAACATCGAATCAAAATTCTAGACATACTTCAAAACGGTGAAGAGTGCAATTGTAATCTTAGTGAAAAAATGAAAATGCCACTTTCCACGTTGGCACACCATCTCAAAGTATTATCTAATGCTAATCTGGTAATCCCTCGCAAGAAAGGAAAGTGGACGTATTATACAATTAATAAGGCGCAATTCAATGAAGCAATCGAATTGTTAAAATATTACAGTTAAACTGACACTAAACATCTAGCACACGTTATTGTGTGCTAAAAAATTTGGGCATAGTTCGTAATAATTAGTTTTATAGTTATATTAATGGAGGTAAAGAATGCAACAAGAAATTATTAACATCCTTTCGAATCTATTTTCGTATATAGGAGTAATCGAGCCGCAGGTTGCAATTGTCGTGGGAACATTCGTTTTTCTTTTCGGAGAACTTATGTTACTATTTATTCTCATAAGCTTTTTTGTAGGATTGTTGCAAAGCTATATATCTAGAGAAAAAATTCAAAAAGCACTTACCACGAGATATCGTTTTTTGAATAGTATACTCGGGGCAGTGTTGGGATCTGTCACTCCATTCTGTTCGTGTTCGACCATTCCATTGTTAGTTGGACTTAGAAAAAGTCGCGCACCTTTTGCCGGAATGGTTTCTTTTCTTTTGACATCCCCAATTTTAAATCCAATGATTATAATTATCTTTTTTGGTTTCTTCGGCTTTGTTCCTACGCTTATGTATGCAGGAATTGCACTCGTATTTGCAATTGTAGTCGGTTATACGTTAGATAGACTTGGATTTGAGAGATATTTTAAAGATTCCAAAGTTGAAACATTTGACGAAAAGTCCGACTCGTGTTGTGGTGATAAAAGTGAAGTAATGACTACATGCTGTGCTGCTGATGCGAATGAAGAAAGCAGTTGCTGTGCTGCTCTGGATATCACCTTTAAGGCTCAAACAGGTAGCATATTGGAAAGACACGCAAAAGTATGGAGATTTACATTAAAAGACTCTTGGATGCAATTTGTTAAAATCTTTTGGTATTTATTCATCGGAGCGGGAATAGGCTCATTTATATATGGTTTCGTTCCATCGGAGTTCCTGGTAGAAGTTGCCGGTGAACAGAATCCTTTTGCGGTTCCAATAGCGGCGATACTTGGAGTTCCTATGTATATTAGAACAGAAGCCGTATTGCCCTTGGCAAATATGTTAATTGGGCAAGGGGTTGGCCTTGGAACGATGGTTGCGCTCATTATAGGTGGGGCAGGGGCAAGTATTCCCGAAGTAACATTGTTGAGTACATTGTTTAAGAGACAATTCATAGTTACATTTATATTATGTATCTTCATTGTTGCTGTAATAGCTGGATATGCGTTTAATAT
>CAYJGJ010000074.1:0-1785 GCA_964370025.1 uncultured Oscillospiraceae bacterium | reverse complement strand
AGTTTTATGAAATATGTAAATGATGCAAATAATAATATTGATGAAACTTTAGAAAATAAAATTAAAAATGCGACGAGCGTTGTTAATCAAGATTCGAGTAAATCATATCCTTATCAAACAGAGCTTTATAGACTTGCGGATGGAGTGAGTGGAACTCCAGGAAGAATATTTGAGATAGAATCATCACAATACGATAACACAAAATATAAACCTTTTACTACAGAACTAAATAGATTGGACGCAGAAAAAGCTTTATACACTAGATTGGAAGTGTCTGCTTTACATACTACGTCAGCAACAGATACAAAAAATCATCTTTACACTTCTTCGGAGCAATTAAGTGCGGATGTGTCTAAACATATAGACTTAACGTCATCTTCTACAGCTAATTATGACAGATTATACATGACTAAATCATTAACCATGAAACTAGCAGACAGATTGATGAGCCAAAACACTGAAAATAGAGTAGGAACAGCAAACTTTGCTAATCACGTAATGTCATTTGCTGACTTGAAATCATATGATACTTTACCTGCGGCTTTCTATGATACTGCTGGTTACGCTAACACCAATTGGGAGGCTGGCTTAACTAAAGCTCAAGAAGAGTATACGAGAGTAAACGCAGTTGATGGAGGTGCTGGTAGAGAGCAATACGTAATCTTTATTTCAGACGGAAAACCAACAATGGGAGGTGTTCCAACAACTATCGTCGATGAGCTACAAGCTGATGGAATCGAAGTAATTGCTCTAGGAATAAGTTTAACCACCGCGGATTCTAATAGAATGAAAGAATTAGGAGCAGATACTTATTTAAACGTAAGCACATCGAACGAATTAGTAGCTGCTATAAATGGAATAACTGGAACAGTTAGTCGTCTTCCTGTAAGTCCAACAATAACGGATACCGTAGGTGCAGGATTTGATTTATTAATAGATACAAAACACCCACTTACACTAGAGTGGAAAGAAGGATCTGACGAAAAGAAAGTTGAAATTACATCTATAGCGGATATTAATCAACATGGAGTGACTTTAGGCGTGGATGGAAAGACAATAACTTGGGATACTTCAAAAGTTAATGGTGCAGATACCGTAGTAGATGGTGCAAGAATTAGCTTCTACCAAGATTTCGATGAATCTCAAATAGATTTGACTCACTTTGAGACAGAAAAAACTACAACTTTTAACACAAATAACGGTAATGCTGTAATAAGCTACGATGAAACTCCTGGCGATGAAATACCTGGCATGGAAGTTACAATTGCTCCTCCAGGTGCAATAGTAATAAGTAAGTTATCAACATTAAGATTGCAAAAGGCATCTGACCCTGCAACTGGTACAGTAGTTGCACAAGGCGATGAAATAGAATATACACTAACACTAACTAATACAGGTAATATAAATGTTGCGGATTTAGAGATAAAGGACTTCATCCCTGATGGCACAACATTTGTTGAACCTCCTGCCCCAGTTATTAATCCATATAATGGTACAGATAACAGTGTGAACTTTACAGTTAATGTTGATGCGAATTCATCGGCAGTAGTGAATATGACGGTCGAAGTTACAACAGAGGAAGAGGGATTTTATATACCAAATACTGCTACTTTTGGAAAACGTTCTATATCAGATTCATACGATGGAACAGTTCCGGCATTAAGGAGTAATTTAGTATCCCATACAACAGAAGTAACACCACCAGTACCACCAGTACCACCAGTACCACCGGTACCACCGGTACCTCCAGTGCCAGTAATCGTAGTTCCGCCGACGCCAATAATT
>CAYJGJ010000073.1:0-1827 GCA_964370025.1 uncultured Oscillospiraceae bacterium | reverse complement strand
GATAATTAAGGAGCGACTTATGAGAGATGAGCAGGACTTAAAACTTGCCATAGATGGTTACTCGGACACTATAAAGAGAATTTGTGTAGTGTATCTTAAAAATGCAGCAGACACTGAGGATATTTTTCAAAACGTCTTTATAAAATATTATAAAAGTTCCGTTAATTTTAAAAGTGAGGAACATAAAAAAGCATGGTTTATTCGTGTGACGATTAACGAATGTAAAGATTTGCTTAGGAACTTTTTTAGAAAAAATGCGATTTCAATCGAGACTTTGCCTGAATTATCGGAGAAAAAGAATGCAAGTGAAAGCTTATATGTTCGAAACGCTGTATTAAATCTTCCAGAAAAATATAGAATAGTAATTTATCTATATTATTTTGAGGGGAACTCCGCAGTCGATATTAGTAAAATGCTATCAAAAAGTGTTAATACAATATATACATTGCTTTCTAGAGGAAGGGAGTTATTAAAAAATGATTTAGGGGGAAATGAGCATGAATGGTAAAATTAGGAATGCGTTTTTAGAAGTGCGTGCTGATGAATCAGTAAAAAAGAAAACATTTGAAAAAATCAGAACTCAAAAATCAAAAAAACATATTTCGATTGGAATTAAACTTGCCCCTTTGATGACAGTGGCTGTATTATTTATGTTTGGAAATATGTATTATACACCTGTTTCATATATCAGCATAGATATTAACCCCTCGATAGAGTTATCGATTAATGCTTTTGATAGAGTTATTGACATTACTGCAAATAATGAAGATGGTGAAAAAATAATAAGTGATACGAATCTTAGTAATTTAAACTATGTTGAAGCCTTAGAAGTTCTTGATGATAGCGAAAGCTTTGGCGAGTATGTCAATAGTTATACTGAAATTACAGTCATTTCGGACGATAGTGATGATATGATTGACAATATTGAAGGGTGTGATTTTTACAATCAAAATATATCGCTTCATTCTTCAAATCTTGAATTGAAAGAAGCTGCACTTGAAAACAATATTTCTTTTGGAAAATATCGCGCATACTTAGAACTTTTGGAAGTTAATTCTAATATAGAAATAGAGGAAGTTGCAAATATGTCAATGGAATCTATTCGAGAGATGATAGAAAACGATGGAAGCTTAAATGAGGAAGTGCTTCCTCAAGGAGGAGGAAATCCAGACGGAAAGGGGCAGAACCAGGGAACGGGCAGCGGATATCAACATGGCAAAGACAATTAAATAAGATTAAGCCTGTAGAGTAAGCTCTACAGGCTTTTTTATCGTCCTTGCGCAAATATTCTTTGGGATGTTTAAAGCATAAAAGATGTTTTTCAATATATCTCAAACAATAAAATCACAGAAAGCTGGAATGCAAATACCAAACAGTGAAAATTGACATAATTAGAGCAAATGGATATAATGTCTTTATTAAATTCTCAAAGTATTTTTCAGTCATAACAGTGGCCCTCGCCCAAAGTAGTAACAGATTTAACGGGAGGGCACTTATCTTTAATGGTGAATTGCGATGATTATGTCGAAATGATAGTACAATATATCAATGAAAAACAGATAGTTTAAGTTAAGTTTAAGGTTAAAAATATAAAATATAAATAACCTACGGTTATTTATATTTTACTTGCCCTTGCTACGCAAGATGGCAGATTTACATTAGAAGGAATTAATTATGCGACTATTGTTATGTGAAGATGAAAAAGAACTTTCTAACGCACTTGTCAAAATACTAGAACATCACAATTATGCGGTTGACGCGGTTTTCGACGGTGAAGATGCACTTGCATATCTAGAAGCCGAAAATTACGATGCAGTAATATTAGAT
>CAYJGJ010000072.1:0-1857 GCA_964370025.1 uncultured Oscillospiraceae bacterium | reverse complement strand
CAGACAATTTTTCATCATTCAAATACAACTCATAACCATAGATTTTTGCAATTTCCGAACTTAAGGCCTCTTCGGGAAACTCGGTTAAAGAAATATTCATAAAAAAGGCTTGCCTTGAGAGGGTAGTAATTGGTAAAAAAGGTAAAAAGGTAAAAACTTTTGTAACAGTTTCGCCAAGGATTCCAACAGGAACATATGCACCGCACACAAATCCGAGCATTGTTCCTAGAATTGTTCCGATAGCACCCATGGTTTGTTCTCTCCTAACGAAGGATACAATTAGGAATACAAATAAATTTCCAAGCAATAAGGAAAGTGCGCTTACTCCTAATACTGCAAGTATTTGTGTCAAAGTGAAAGAAATACCGTACATGAGTAGTAAATATATTTCAAAAAACAGAATAAAACTCATCAAAAATATCGTACAAATTATTAGCGAAGAAAGCAAATATCCTGCTAAAAGAGTATTATTACTTACTGGTGATACATAAAAATCACTGATGATCTTTTTTTCTTTGTCGG
Organism: uncultured Oscillospiraceae bacterium; assembly: GCA_964370025.1. Classification (GTDB taxonomy): domain Bacteria; phylum Bacillota; class Clostridia; order Peptostreptococcales; family Anaerovoracaceae; genus CAYJGJ01. The sequence goes on along the minus strand of CAYJGJ010000072.1, from coordinate 1,335 downwards.
AAACTATTTGGCTTAAAGCGGTAAGAGAGACCGTCACGACTCCGATAGGGATGAGTGCGGCGAGCATTAAGCAATCCGAAAACCAAAGTGCCCATTTTTCTTCTATCATAAACCCGCTTGTTAAAAATTGATCGGCGTTCATTTGTCTAAATACAATAAAGTGCAGCGCTATTAGGATAATAAGTGCAAGCGTCGAAAAAAACAAATTAGCCTTGTAGGAAAAGAATATTTTTATGTTTCTTTTAGTAATATTTATAAGTTTATACATCTATACTGCTCCTTTTCACGATATTTAAAAATACACTGTCCATATCGCCTTTTATCATTTCAACAGCAGTAAGCATTGGTTTCATCTTTGCAATCACATCTATGAAGTCGATTCCATTTTTGATGGTAACCGTAAAAGTTTGGGCGGAAATCTCATAGTCGTTTCCATTTTCCCTCAGAATACTTTCTACTTCACCTTGGCATTCATCCTTGACTGTAAGCTTAATTGTGTCGTAAGAGTATTTTATTTTCAAATTCTCAGGAGTGTCTATACATAACAGCTGCCCCTTGTCTATTATAGCAACTCTATCTGCTCCATTTACTTCTTCCATATAATGAGTTGTTAAAAAAATTGTAGTGTTAAACTCAGTCTTAATATCTTTAATCACCTGCCACATATCAATCCTACTTTGTGGATCTAAGCCGGTTGTAGGCTCGTCTAAAAACAAAAGCTTAGGATTAGTAATTAACGCTCTTGCAATATCACTTTTGCGCTTTTGACCTCCCGAGAGTTTACCGTAAGGTCTCTTAATAAAGTCGGTCATAGATAGCCGATTTGCAAGATTGTCGATCCTCTTTATCAATGTCTTTTTATCTATTCCAAATAGTTTCCCTCTAATTACGAGATTGTCATAAACCGAAAGAACATCATCTAGAATGCCCGTCTGAAAAACTACTCCGATATTATCCTTTACCTTATCAATTTCCTTTTGGGCATCATATCCACATACAAGTACATTTCCGCTTGTTTTGCTCAAAAGAGTGCAGAGTATATTTATTGTGGTGCTTTTTCCTGCTCCATTGACTCCCAAAAATGCAAATAATTCTCCTTTTTTAACATCAAAGGATATATTATCTACTGCATTGACTTGATTTGAGTGATATCGCTTAACTAAGTTTTCTATTTTAATTATTGATTCTTGCATATAAATTTTCTTTCCAACATTCGTTTCATCGTAATTACATCAGCATAATTGATATGAATTCCGTGCCCCTTGCCCGCGCATGAGATTATGCTCATAATCTCACTTATAAGCATTGTGTAAGTTTTTGAAATTACTATTTCTG
>CAYJGJ010000071.1:0-1908 GCA_964370025.1 uncultured Oscillospiraceae bacterium | reverse complement strand
TAGCAATTACATATTTCTCAAGGAAGAAAATCCAAGAAGACGATCAAGAAGAAGCGGCAGTATAATAAAAGCGTTAAATAATAATCATTAAAGAGAAAAAGGCTCCTCATGAAGGAGCCTTTTTTAGTGTGTTGTATTCCCGTCTTTATCTTCTTTTAACAGCCTCTTGTATTTTTTATGTTTAATAATATCAAAAATAATAGAGGGTAAAGCGCAGGCAAGTAAAATTTGTATTTCAGTTAGAGTAGCAATATTACTATTACGGCTTAGAAGATAAAATAGAAGCCATGGAATGCCAAGCATCAAGAGAGATAGTCCTCTATCACGGATGTAGTCCCTTGCCCATAACTTTCCCTTAAATTTATTAGGAACAACTACTTGAAATCCAAATAATCCGGCTATTCCAAATGCTATCCAAAAGATGCTTACATAAAATATATACTCCATACTATACTCCGATCAAATTATATTAGGACATTATTAGGGATAAAAAACTATCACCAATTGCAGTGTTGGGAACTCCCAAGTATTCGTAAATAGTGGCACCAATATCAGCAAAAGAACTTCGAGTAGATAGATTGACATTCGCCTTAATATTCTTGCCATAGACCAACAAAGGAATATATTCTCTTGTGTGGTCAGTGCCGGGCTGAGTTGGGTCGTTTCCGTGATCTGCGCACAGTAATAAGATGTCGTCGTTTTTTAGTGCATTAAGTATTTCGGGCAGACGTTTGTCAAATTCCATGAGAGATAGTCCATAACCATTAGGGTCTCTTCTGTGGCCATATAAAGAGTCAAAATCTACAAGATTTGAAAAAATAAGGCCTTCAAACTCTTTTTCTATTGCTTCTAAAGTTTTATCGACGCCATCTGCGTTGCTTTTAGTTTTAACATACTTAGAAATCCCCTGTCCATTGTATATGTCATTGATTTTACCGACCGCATATACAGCTTTGCCTGAATTTTTTATAATGTCTAAGATACTGTCTTTAGGCGGAGAAATCGCATAGTCTTTTCTTTGAGATGTTCTATTTCTTTCACTGTTTTCTAGCGTATACGGTCTAGCAATAACACGTGCACATGTGAATTCGCCAACAAGCATTTCTCGTGCAACTTCGCAAATTTCGTATAGCCTCTCTACTGAAATTATATCTATATTAGCAGCGATTTGGAATACACTATCAGCCGAAGTGTAAACTATAGGTTTACCTGTTTTTTCGTGTTCTTCTCCTAATTCATCAATTATAGCGGTTCCTGATGCAGGATAATTCCCGATACATTCTATTCCAATTGCAGACTCAAATTTATGCATGAATTCTTCCGGAAAACCATCGGGATATGTTTTGAAGGGTTTTTCAGTTTCTATTCCCATCAGTTCATAATGTCCAGTAATAGTATCTTTGCCCTTTGATAGTTCCGCAATTCGTCCATAACTACCGATACGTTGGTTATTGTGACTGACTTGTGAGTTGCTCTCTAATAATTGTTTTAATTCTTCTAGTCCATCTATGTCGGCTATCCCCATGGAATACAAATTCGGAATACTGAATCCATCTGTTTTTCTTGCACTATTGAGTAGAGTGTTTGCAGAAGGATCGTCTCCATATAGATTTGCGTCAGGCATTGCTCCGACGCCCACACTATCCAAAACGATTAAAATTGCTCTTTTCATAAACCCCTCCTATGATTACGGTAATGTACATATATTTGTGTGTGTAAAATGTTAATTGTATTTTCGAAAACAAAAACTAGAATTCATATATTAGTTTTGGAAGTCCCTTAAGGTAGTCATATGAAACTAGATGGTATTCTACACCATTTAGGACACCTTGCAATCCGTTTTTAAAAGCACTGTCTTTGTGTAGATGTCCGTAGACACATTTTTTTACCCCATATTTGGAGAGTATA
>CAYJGJ010000070.1:0-2097 GCA_964370025.1 uncultured Oscillospiraceae bacterium | reverse complement strand
GGTCCGAAGAAAACTGTAGGTAGAAAGAAAAAAGAAGGAAGATAAGGAGGTAGATTAACATGGCAAAAGTCGTAAAAAAGAATGTTCGTAAAAAGAAAAGAGAACGTAAGAATATTGATAAAGGTCAAGCACATATCCAATCTACCTTTAACAATACGTTGGTTACATTAACAGATACAAGCGGAAATGCACTTTCATGGTCTAGCGCAGGTTCACTTGGATTCAAAGGTTCTAGAAAGTCAACTCCATTTGCTGCGCAAATGGCGGCAGAAGAAGCTACTAAAGGTGCATTAGAGCATGGCTTAAAGTCGGTTGAGGTATTCGTAAAAGGTCCTGGGTCAGGAAGAGAAGCTGCTATCAGAGCGCTTCAAACAGCTGGTCTAGAGATCACTATGATCAAAGATATCACACCGGTTCCGCACAATGGTTGCAGACCGCCTAAACGTAGAAGAGTATAGTAGTAAGGAGGAGATAAGTATGGCAGTAAACAAAGTTCCTGTTCTAAAAAGATGCAGAACACTTGGAATCAACCCTGTTATAATGGGCATAGATAAAAAATCTAGAAGAAAACCAAACCAATCAAACAAAAAAATGAGCGAGTACGCTATTCAACTTAGAGAAAAGCAAAAGGCAAAGTTCATATATGGAGTTTTAGAAAAGCCGTTTAGAAGATATTTTGAAAAGGCGAAATCTAAAGAGGGAATTACAGGTCATAATCTGATGATCAGATTAGAATGTAGATTAGACAATGTTGTTTTCCGTATGGGTCTTGCTGCTACTCGTAGAGAAGCTAGACAGTTGATTGTCCATGGACATTTCACGCTAAACAACAAAAAAATCACTATTCCATCTATCGAGGTTCATCCTGGTGATGTGATTAGAGTAAAAGAAAAAAGCAGATCGCTTCTTAAATTCAAAGAATTAAAAGATATGATCATAACTGTTCCAGAATGGCTTACATTCGATGTGGATAAGTTAGAAGGTACGGTTGTTGCAAAACCAAGAAGAGAAGAAATTGATACTCCTATCGAAGAACATTATATAGTTGAATTGTATTCTAAGTAATAGTTACGTGTTCTATATTATAATAAAAGGAGATTTTGATGATTGGATTTGAAAAACCGGAAATAAGAAAATCAATAGAAGAAGATAGAAAATATGGAAAGTTTGAAATAGAACCTTTGGCTAGGGGATATGGATTGACTTTGGGAAATGCTTTGAGAAGAGTATTGATAGGTTCATTTCCTGGTGCTGCTGTAACATCTATCAAGATAGATGGCGTGCTTCATGAATTTTCTTCTATCCCGGGTGTCAGAGAAGATGTTACGGAAATAATATTAAATCTAAAACAGTTAGCTGTTAAGATCACTGGAGACGAAACTAAAAGAGCTATAATAAATGCTGTAGGACCAAAAGTGGTTACAGCTGCTGATATTATGGCTGATTTCGAAGTCGAAATTTTCAACAAGGATTTACATATCGCTACATTGGAAGATAATGTTCCATTAGTAATGGACCTATATATTTCAAGAGGTCTTGGATATGTTCCTGCTGAGCAAAATAAGAGCGACGATACTCCAATTTCTGTTATTCCAATAGACTCTATCTTTACGCCTATTAAGAAAGTTAATTTTACTGTAGAAGACAAGCGAATCGGGCAATATACAAATTACGATAAGTTGATTATGGAAGTGTGGACAGATGAGTCTATCACACCTGATGAATCTTTATCGATAGCAGGTAAAACTTTGATCGATCACCTTCAATTATTCATGGGAGTTGCCGATGTGGCTGATGGACTCGAAATCATGATTGAGAAAAAAGAAGATCTTAAAGAAAAATCGCTTGAGATGAACATCGAAGATTTAGATTTGTCTGTACGTTCATACAATTGTCTAAAGAGAGCAGCGATCAATACTGTCGAAGATTTAATATGTAAGACAGAAGATGAAATGATTAAGGTGCGAAATTTGGGAAGAAAATCATTGGATGAAATACGATATAAACTAAAAGATTTAGGGTTATCGTTAAGAGACAATGATGAATAAAATACTATGAAAGGAAAAGTGCTATGCAAGGATATAGAAAATTAGGAAG
>CAYJGJ010000069.1:0-2135 GCA_964370025.1 uncultured Oscillospiraceae bacterium | reverse complement strand
AGGTACATTATAATAAAATAGTAAAAGGGCAAGTAATAAAATTCATTAACAATAGTTACAGGCAGTTACTAGAAGACAACGATGACCATAAATATTTTACTGTTACATACGAATTTTGCTCAAAGTATCAAAGTGGAATATCTGATGATGTGTTTATGTATTTGATAAACTATTATTCCTATAAATTATTTTATGACTATGATAAGTTTCAGAAGAAAATTGAAAAGAATACGAAATTATTTGTCGAATTGTTTTCAGAAGAGAATATTAGATTAAATTTGGAGTCAAAGCCACAATACTTATTTGATGTCATTATTTCAATCGAAAAAAGAAATAAAACAGATTTATTTAATTTGATACAAAATAAAATAGATTATATAGTTAACCAGGGAGAAGAAATATACAAAAATATTGATATAGATAATGTGTTGATTTTTGAGCGAAAGATTAAACTGTTTTTTGAGTTTTTAAAAAGTATCAAAGACATACGAGCAAATATATTCGAAGAATATTATGATAAAGTTGAAGAAATACTAGAGGAGCATATAAAGGAAAAAGGGCATAAGTTTAGCTATGAAATTCCGTCTTCAGCTATACTGGAACACTTGAAATCAGAACAGGCTGGGTTTAAAAAACTGATTGCATTGACGCATTTTAAGGTGGCAAGTGTATTACAGGCTCATCTAAATGAAGCTCCATCAAACAATAATCATCTAATAGACATGGCATCAACAAATATTGCAACTAGTAGTTACTATAAATATACACACCAACAAAAATTGATTAGCTTATTAAATGTTGGAAGTGTATCCATTGATATTATGATGTTAGATGAAGAGCTTTTTCAAGAAAGTATAAACTCGTATTGTCAATTAATTAACCACATATGCACAACATTAGAATGTGATAACAAAGCAATCATTGATGAATTTCTCTTGTTATGTCAAATGTTACAAAATATATACAGGGGTTCTAATAAAAAAGACGATACACTCCATCAATCATTATGCTATGGAGCGGCTATATTTATTTGTGCATATATCGAAAAACTACTTAGAACGGTTTATAAAGAATATAAAAAAAGTGAAGAGTACGTGTCAACAGAAAAAGCAACTTTAGGGCAATTATTATCCGATGGTAATCAGTTATTTAAAGATATTTTTGGAGAGTATCAATTAAAGCACTTAAGGTATTTTCTATTAACAGATGAAAAAGAACGAATAGGTTTTAATTATAGAAACAACTTAGCACATTGGAACGATATTTATATAAAAGATTTAGATAGAATGTTAGTTGCAAAATTGATGTATTTACTAACAAGTATCATTAATAGTATTGTATATTATATGATAAAATAAGGAGGACACTTCATGCCAAACTTTGCATTCCTTGAACAAAAAAACGAATACAGCCTATTCGCAAACTCAGCAATAGAAGCCGAAAAGATCTTTTCCTCATCTTATGCAATGAGTGCAATTGGCTCAAGAAAAGCCTTAGAACTCGCTGTTAAATGGGTGTATTCTGCTGATAATACTATGATTATACCATATAAAGACAATCTACAAGCATTGGTGCATGAGCCATCTTTTCGTTTTGCAGTAGACAGGGATACATGGGGAAAATTCCAATTTATTATTAAGCTTGGTAACCTCGCTGTACATACAGAAAAGCAAGTGTCAAAATCAGATGCCCTACTTGAAGAAAAAGACGAGGAAATAGCAAGACTTCGTGCTGAAATAACAAAGAATGCACAGCAGTTTATGGAAAATAAAGAAACAGAGATGCCAACGCGTCAGTTTGTTCCTGATGATTTATCTGAATTTGCTACACGCAAAAAATACATTGATGTGGATTTGAAACTCCTTGGATGGAATATTGAGAATGACTGCATCGAAGAAGATGAGTACACCGATATGATGGGGGTAGATGGTCAAAAAGGTAGAGCCGATTATGTTCTGTACGGCAAGGATGGATTACCTCTTGCAGTAGTTGAAGCAAAGCGAACAAGTAAAGACCCTATGACAGGGAAAAAGCAAGCTGTGCTTTATGCGGATTGCTTAGAGAGAAAGTATAAACGCAAACCGATGATGTTTTTAACCAACGGATTTGAAACTTATTTTTGGGATGATACACAA
>CAYJGJ010000068.1:0-2164 GCA_964370025.1 uncultured Oscillospiraceae bacterium | reverse complement strand
GTCTTATAATGTTTATTAGTAGGTTATTAATTATACATTATTTATTTGTGAGCTAGTTGTTCAATAAGAATTAGCTGTAATTCCACTGTTTTATTGTGCTACTGTAATCTATATTAACGCTTACATCCCAAAATATGACATTATACAGCAATTTGAGCCTTACGCCAAGTCCATCATCAAACGCTACGAGTACCCAATGACCGGCAACGGCAAAAACGGCAACTACAAAGAGATCAGAGGAGTACCCTGCAACAAGACAATGCGCCACAATCCCAACGGTCGCAATATGCGCTCAGTATGGCGAGTACCATTCGAGGGCAGCAAAGAGGGACACTTTGCGATATTCCCCTCAAAACTTGTCGAAACTCCAATATTGGCAAGCTCTACGAGGGCGGTGTCGGTATCGTGCTCAATCCCTTTGTGGACACTGGAACAACAGCAGTAGTTGCCAAACGCACAGGGCGCAACTTTATTGGGTTTGAGTTGAATGAGAAGTATGTTAATATAACACACAAGAGGGTTGGGTAACAGTAAATTATGGCGAATTATGCACTTGTGTAGTTCGCTATTTTTTTGTAACTTTGCATTTTAAACTATAAATTACTTATTTTCTTATGACTGATTTTTCAAAAATGATCTCTGAATATAGATTCAGAGATTCCAGCGTAACCAAACATCACTCAGATGGAAGAAATGTATTTTCTAATGATTATTCCAGAATGATTCTATCTTCACACGTTAGACGGCTACAAGACAAGGCGCAAGTATTCCCATTAGAGAAGTCTGATTTTGTGAGAACCCGACTAACTCACTCTTTAGAAGTTGCAAATTTCGGAAGAAGTCTAGGGTTAAGTGTCGAAAATAAGCTTATTGAAAAAGGATTAATCAGTGATAGTCAGAAGGGGCACCTACCATCAATATTAGAAGTTGCAGGGTTAATTCACGATATTGGCAATCCTCCATTTGGTCATTTCGGAGAAGATATTATTAAACAGTATTTCAATAATATAGATAGCAAATCTGAAAATATAAGAAACGCATTTAAAGAATTAACAGAAGAACAAAAGAGCGATTTTAAATATTTTGATGGTAATGTACAAGGTTTTCGTATTTTACGAAAACTAGGCTTGTCTAATGATGGTTTTTCATATAATTTAACAATGCCCGTGTTGGCTACAATAGTTAAATATCCATATTCTTCATGTGAGGGAAATGATAAATCAGGAGCATATAGCCAAAAAAAATTTGGGTATTTTCAATCTGAGAAAGAAGACTTTGATATGATGGTTCAAAAGCTAGGATTGTTAAAGAACAAAAGACACCCCCTTACCTTTTTACTCGAAGCCGCAGACGATATTGCATATTCAGTATCGGACATTGAAGATGGTGTAAAATTAAATACACTCACAATTGAAAAAATAAAAAACGCATTTATTGAAAATGATTGTAAAGACGAACTTGATAGTTTGAAAGAACTAGAGTCTAACCCTGATTTATATGTCCAAAGATTAAGGATCAATTCTCAAAGTAAAATGTTAATTGACACATCAGAGGCTTTCGTAAATAACATTGACGGGATATTAGATGGAACTTTTGACGAAGATTTAATCAAAGCATCTAAAGCTGGAAACTTAAGAAAAGTGTTTGAAGATTTAAGTGTATATAATTTTTCAGATTTACGTGTGCTTAAACGTGAGCTTCTAGGAGAAGAGGTTGTACGCTACTTAATAAATTTATTCTATGATGCTGTATTTTCATCTACAATATACGACGGTAAATTGAATAAGAAATCAAAGGAGTACAAAATTTATTCACTTATATCAGAAAATTATAAAAAAATAGCATGCGAAAAAGGCGAGAAATTTCCGACAAACAATTATAAAAAATTTATGTTAGTCACTGATTTTATCAGTGGTATGACCGATTCATATGCTCTCAATCTATATAGCGAATTGAAAGGATTACAAGGTTAATTATACATATTATAAAGTAAGTCGGACAACCTCGTTTTGATGAGGTTGCCGATTTTTTTATGATTTATCCTTTAGCCACTCGTCTCGTTTTTCTCTGCACTTCTCCAGCGTGGGAGCAACACACGAAAACAGTTCATTTGTGATGGGGCATCTATACTCATATTGCGTGTAGATATTGCGCCCTCCTTTCC
>CAYJGJ010000067.1:0-2319 GCA_964370025.1 uncultured Oscillospiraceae bacterium | reverse complement strand
CTTGTTAGGAAAAATTGTTTCTACCCACTCTATTACACGCTTAAAGTATATCCATATTTGATTTGCGTTTTCGTCGTGTTGGTGTAATGCCATATAAGCCTTGATAGGGTCGGACGAATTACGACTTGTAATCCCATCACGATTTGCTATCCATGAGATTGCGGTTTCTAAATATTCTTGCCTAATTGGAGAACCAGACATATAATCTTTTCCCATATTGTATGCAGCACAAGTAGGTTTGGAAAAATGCAATTTCGCATCTGATAGCCATGTTCCTGTATATGCCGTATTTCTAAGTTCTTGTGCTGTAAGTGGTTTGCCTGCGATGTTTATAACTTCAAACCACTCGTGAACTTCAGAGGGAGTTCCGTCACATATATAGATATCTAAAATATAATCATCAATATGTTGCTGTATGTTCTTTTCTAAATTGAAATAATATTTCTCATCAACCGCAAAAGTGCGCTCACTTTCTGCGGCATAACGACAAATAGAAATTGTACGCTGTTGTCCGTCCATAAGTTCATAATGTCCATCCTCTGCCTTTGCCCAATACATTATATTTAGAGGAAAACCCTTTTTAACAGTACGGATAACCTCATCACGCTCTTTCGGAGCGTAAACATACTCTCTTTGATATGGTGGGCGAACATCAAGTTTACCTCCGTATGCCACTATGCCCTCTATACCATCTACGCCTTTTTCTTCATATCCGTTTATCAATTCTTTTATTGAGATTTGAATTCTATCAATTTTCATTCTCTACACTCTCCTTGCTATTAGGGCGTCTTCTTATCGCTATGCGCTTATACTTTGCTTTACCCTGAATAACAGGTTTAGCCAAGTCTAAATCATTTGTAGCACTACCACCATCAAATTTCCCCAAAATCTCAAATTGCTCATCACAGTGATAAGCTAAGTAGGTAATAGGTACACCCATAATTTTATCCGTGTCATACGGGATTTCATTATAGTACTCAATATGTATAGCATCATAGGTGTCATATGTAGGGTATTTTTCCGGTGTATATTTTTTATATAAATCCAAAGGTTGATGTCGCTTTTCTATATCCATATTAGTAAACCAACATATATTCCCTAATCTTCGCCATTTTTGTCCTGTTTCATCTTGTCTATAATCCGTATTCTTAGCTTCATAATAGTCTGGAACTTTAAACCAGAAATGCCCCGCATTGTATCCAAGCCACATTTTATTGTTCTTAAAATAGTGAAATACTTCTTTGAATGTTACATGGTTCATATTGCCTAACACAAGAAACATTTTTCCGCTTTCAGCAAGAAGTGGAATGAATTCTTTCATAAGCGAAAACGGGGGATTGGTAACAACTATATCACATTCGTTTAGAAGCGATAAACACTCTTCCGAGCGAAAATCTCCATCACCATCCAGTAAGGTTAAAACATTTTTGTCATTCTTTAAAAGATACTCAACATCTGATAAGTCTATGGTATCATTCCCAGTTTCATCTTTAACTTCGGTGATTTCAATTTTGTATGGTTTCTTACCCTCTTTTTCTGCATACACAATTTCACTTTCAGCAAACAAAGATAGCTGCGTATATGTGATGGGTGATGTCGAATAACAAGTTGTTATCAATTTTTTAAGTCCAAGTGTATTAAAGTTTAGTGCAAAATATTTGAAAAAGTTACTCTCATACGGGTCATCACAATTACACAGTACAATTTTATCTTTAAAATATTTCCGATAGTGTCGTAATTCTTCTTCTATAGTAGAGAGCTGCGTATAAAATTCATCGGTTCTACCTGTTCTTGACATATGTAAATTGCTATTATCAGCCATAAAAATCCCCATTCTATATAATTCTAAGGTAACTTATTAGTTATTTCAATTTCCGTTTAGTTCCCTTGCTTTTATTGTCCTACCATCCAATGGCTTTTCAGCATCTATAGGCACAAGCCAAAGGTTGCCCTTTTTTATTGCACCGGGTATCTTTCCTTTATTACAGTATATCGTTACCATTCTGCCGGACACATTCCACTTCGCTCCGGCTTCTTTAACGGTTAAATAATCAATCAAGATTCCACCTCCAAGATAAAATTATCTTATTATATTATATTTCAAAATATGGAAAAAAGCAAGTAGTACCGAGAAAAAACACCAAAAAGATTGATATACTTGCTGTTACATTTATCGCTCCAACTCATTAAAGAACTTCTCAAACTCGTTATCAAAACTCTGCACACTATCCTGCTGCTCCATATACCACCTAAGCGTCTCTTGTACATTTTCCCAAAGCTGTCTTACATTCGCTGCCACCTTTGCATTTCTTGCTTTAA
>CAYJGJ010000066.1:0-2392 GCA_964370025.1 uncultured Oscillospiraceae bacterium | reverse complement strand
TCACAGTAAGTGACCTTTGCAGGGTTTTGCGACTACTCCGACGTATTACTCGGCAAGGGAAAAAAGAAAATAGGAGAAAATAAAATGATTACTAAAGAGAAAAAAAATGAAATTATGAAAGAGTATCAACTTAAAGAAGGTGATACAGGTTCTGTAGAAGTTCAAGTTGCAATACTAACTTACAGAATTAATGACTTAAACGGTCATCTACAAACCCACAAAAAAGACCATCATTCAAGAAGAGGATTGCTCAAGATGGTAGGCCAAAGAAGAAACTTACTTAACTATCTAAAAAACATGGACATAGAAAGATATAGAAATCTTATTACTCGTCTAGAGTTAAGAAAGTAATATTTCTGAGAATAAAAAGGAGAGGTGTGTTTATAATCCCCTCTCCTTTATTATATTATTCGTGAAGTCAACCTGATGTGACACATTTCATTAGGAGAAGGAAGAATTTTAATGGCAAGATTTGAAGATTATAGAACATTTAAGACGGCTACAGGAGGTAAATTACTAGAATTAGAAATAGGCAAGGTTTGTGAGTTTACTAATGGACAAGTTATGGTTAAATACGGTGAATCCGTTGTAAACGTAACAGTATGTGCATCCAAAGAACCTAAACCAGATATTGACTTTTTTCCTCTTAGCGTAGATTATGAAGAAAGAATGTATGCTGCTGGAAAAATACCAGGCGGATATATCAAAAGAGAAGGTAGACCTGCTGAAAAAGCTGTTCTCACATCCAGGCTTATAGACCGTCCAATTAGACCGCTTTTCCCAAAAGGATATTACAACGATGTAGTCGTGGTTGCAACTGTTATGAGTAGTGACTTAGATGCATCTACGGAGATCATGGCAATGATTGGTTCTTCAGTGGCACTTGCTGTTTCTGATATTCCTTGGGATGGACCTACAGGATCTGTTGCAGTGGGAATGATAAATGAAAAGTTTGTTATAAACCCTACTGTAGCACAACGTGAAGTTTCAGACATGTATTTGGTAGTATCTGGTACAAAAGATGCGATAATGATGGTAGAAGCTAGTGCGAATGAGCTTCCAGAAAGTGTGATGTTAGATGCAATAATGTTCGCACATGAAGAAATAAAGAACATAGTAGAATTCATCGAAGAAGTAGTAAAAGAAGTTGGAAAACCTAAGCTAGATGTTCCTCTATACAAAGTTCCAGAAGACATCGATGCTCAAGTACGTGACTTCGCTACTGCAAAAATGAAAGACGCTATCCAGACTGTAGACAAGAGCGAAAGACTGGAAAATATGGATAAAGTAGAAAGCGAAACTAAAGCGCATTTTGCACAAGTATTTCCCGAAAATGGCAAGGATATCAGCTCTGTTTTATACAGTGTCAAAAAAGACGCTGTAAGAAATATGATTATTGATGAAGGAATTAGACCTGACAACAGAAAATGCGATGAAATCAGACCTATCTGGTGTGAAACAGGATTGCTCCCAAGAGTACATGGTACTGGATTATTCAAAAGAGGACAGACTCAAGTATTATCTGCATGTACACTAGCTCCTTCAAGTGAAGCACAAAGATTAGACGGATTATCAGAAGTAACTGAAAAAAGATACATGCACCACTATAACTTCCCTGGATTTTCTGTAGGAGAAGCAAGATCACCTAGGAGTGCAGGACGTCGCGAAATTGGACACGGTGCACTAGCGGAAAAAGCACTGATACCAGTACTTCCTAGTGAGACTGAATTCCCTTATGCGATCCGAGTAGTATCAGATGTATTATCTTCAAATGGTTCTACATCAATGGCATCGACTTGTGGTTCGACTCTATCGTTAATGGATGCTGGCGTTCCAATCAAGAGACCTGTATCAGGAATCGCTATGGGCTTAATAGAAAAAGTTCTAGAAGATGGAACTAGTAAGTTTGCTATACTAAGTGATATTCAAGGAATGGAAGACTTCCTAGGAGACATGGATTTCAAAGTTACCGGTACAGAAATTGGGATAACTGCAATCCAAATGGATATCAAAGTGCACGGACTATCTAGAGAAATACTAGATAATGCTCTTAGACAAGCCAAAGATGGAAGAATGCATATCATGGGTAAGATGCTCGAAGAAATTGAAATTCCAAATGAAGTAATGTCACCATATGCACCTAGAGCGATTACAATGAATATCGATCCTGACAAGACTAGAATAGTAATTGGACCAGGAGGAAAAACAATCAATAGAATCATAGATGCTACAGGAGTTAAAATTGATATTTCTGAGGATGTTCCTGGCCTGATAAGTATATACGGTGTCGGTGATGAAGGTATCAATCAAGCGAAAAAAGAAATCGAACTTCTAACAAAAGAAGTAGAAGTCGGTGAAATCTACGAAGGTACTGTTACAAGAATCTTAAGTA
>CAYJGJ010000065.1:0-2601 GCA_964370025.1 uncultured Oscillospiraceae bacterium | reverse complement strand
ATCTGAAGATTTTAGTAGGTAGAAAGGAAAAACATGAAATCATTTATTGCAAAACCTCATGAAGTCGAACGAAAATGGTTCGTACTAGACGCTGAAGGAAAGACGCTTGGTCGACTTGCTTCGGAAGTAGCGTCTGTGTTGAGAGGAAAGAGAAAGCCAATTTATACTCCTCACGTAGATTGTGGTGATTATGTAATAATCATCAACGCGGAAAAAGTAGCCGTAACAGGTAAAAAACGCAAAGAAAAAATCTACAAGAGACATACAGGGTATCCAGGAGGTCTCAGAGAATTAACATTTGAAAAATTGCAGGACAAAAGACCGGAAGAAATTATCAACCATGCAGTTAGAGGAATGTTACCTAAGGGAAAACTAGGAAGACAAATGTTCAAGAAAATGAAAGTTTTTGTTGGACCGGTGCATACGCATGCGGCACAAAAACCTGAAGTAATGGAAATATAGGGAAGGGAGGAAAAAATAATGGCTAAAATACAATATCAAGGAACAGGAAGAAGAAAATCTTCAATAGCTAGAGTTAGATTGACTCCCGGGACTGGCAAAATTACCGTTAACAAACAAGATCTAGACGATTATTTCGGAATGGAAATTGTAAAACGTGAAGTAAAAAGACCTTTTACTATAGCAGATTGCGAAGGTAAATTCGATGTGATCGCATTAGTTCATGGTGGCGGATACACAGGTCAAGCTGGAGCTTTAAGACATGGTATCTCTAGGGCGCTTTGCGTAGCTGACAGAGATAAATACAGAGCGTTGTTAAAAGCAGCTGGATTCTTGACTAGAGATTCAAGAATGAAAGAAAGAAAGAAGTATGGTTTGAAAAAAGCGAGAAGAGCAAGCCAATTTTCAAAGAGATAATACTGTTTCGTTATTGTGTCGAAAATACTTGCATTATTGGCACGAAGACAATTGGAAGATTTATTTTTCTAAATGTTTAAACAATTTGTACCATGCGGCAAAGTCGCCCCCTGTCAAAAGATGGATGGCCACTTTGCCTTGAGTATTATAGTTAATAGTAATAAGCACATCGTTATTAAACAATATTGGTGCTCCATCGCAAAAGCGTGGAGTTTATTGTCGCAATAAATAGATAGAATAAACACGTAGAGTATCGTGTATAGTAATTCGCGAGCAAAGTGTCGCAATAATCTTATTTATTAAAAATGATAATGGTGGAAGTAAAACCAAGGGAGGAAAAAATGGGAGTAATTCAAATCAAAGATTTATTAGAAGCAGGTGTGCACTTTGGACACCAAACAAGAAGATGGAATCCTAAGATGGCACCATACATATTCACTGAAAGAAATGGAATTCATATCATCGACTTGCAAAAGACAGCTAACAAAGTTGACGAGGCATATAGATTCATCAGTGATGTAGCTAAAGATGGAAAAAATATACTTTTTGTTGGTACTAAAAAACAAGCCCGTACGGTAGTATGTGACGAAGCACAAAGATGCGGAATGTATTACGTAAGTGAAAGATGGCTTGGCGGAATGCTCACAAACCATAAGACAATCAGCAAGAGAATAGATAGACTTAACGAGATTAAGGAAATGGAAGAAGATGGAACTTTTGACAAATTGTCAAAAAAAGAAGTCTTAAAATTGAGAGCGGAATTAGAGAGACTTGAAAAATTCTTAGGCGGTATTAAAGATATGGACGAAATGCCTGGTGCATTGTTCATAGTAGACTCTAAGAAAGAAAAAATCGCAATCAGCGAAGCAAGAATATTGGGAATTCCAATTGTTGGAGTAATCGATACAAACTGCGATCCAGATGATGTGGACTTTATAATTCCAGCGAACGACGATGCTATTAGATCTGTTAAGTTGATTGCTAGCACGATTGCAGATGCTATCATCGAAGCAAAACAAGGTGAAAGCCTTGATGAAATGGTTGCGGGTGAAGACACTGATGCAAGTGCGGAAGAACAAGCTTCCGAGCCAACAGAAGAAGCGGAGTTTTAATATAAACAATAATTACGGAGGAAAAATAATATGGCAGTAAGTGCACAATTAGTTAAGCAATTGCGAGAAATGACTGGTGCAGGAATGATGGATTGCAAAAATGCACTATCAGAAACTGATGGCGATATAGATAAGGCAGTAGACTTGTTGAGAGAAAAAGGTCTTTCTAAAGCTGCTAAAAAAGCTGGCAGAATTGCAGCTGAAGGATTAGTTAGACTTTCTTTTGGAGAAGGCAACAAATCAGCATCTTTGGTAGAAGTAAATTCTGAAACAGACTTTGTAGCGAAAAACCCTGAGTTCGTTGAATTTGTTGAAGATGTTGCAAAATTAGCTCTTACAACAGATGCTAAAAATATCGAAGAATTCATGGCTGTAGATTTAGCTGGAAAAGGATCTCTGGAAGAAGTTTTGCACACTAAGATAGCTAGAATAGGCGAAAACCTTACAGTTCGTAGATTTACTAAATTAGATAATGCCGGCGAAGTATATATTGGATATATGCATGGTGCTGGAAACATTGGAGTTTTAGTAGGATTTGAAACTTCGGCAGAAGCATCGGAAATCGAAGTATTAGGTAAAGACGTTGCAATGCAAGTTGCATCTATGAATCCAA
>CAYJGJ010000064.1:0-2870 GCA_964370025.1 uncultured Oscillospiraceae bacterium | reverse complement strand
CCCTATCTGAATTCATAGCTTCTTGTGTATCTTTAATGGATTCTTCTAAATAATATTGAACGACTTCATCCAGAGTCAAAACAACATTATATCCATTATAAACTTCATAGTAGTCATTGACACCTAGTGCAAGCGGTCTACCTAGCAAGTCCTGTGTTTTTACAAGCCTTCCATCTACTCCACCTAAATATCTATCGTACATCTGCTCCACGCCGCCGATACCTACATCGTCTACGTTAAGATGTCCAAGCAATGAAGAAGCAAAAACACCTAGCGGATAGTTTCTTTTTATTTCGTCAACTAGGACTAATCCGTCGGCACCATATTGTGATATTAGTTGACTTATTTTTTCCGAATCATCAAGGGATATATTCGTTTTTAATGTTGTAAATTGAGAATCAGAAACCATCTTTGATTTTAATTCAGTTTTTTCAATGGCCAATACTTCAGACAAAGACGAAATGAATTCTTCCAATATATCCTTGTTATCATCGTAGTCATCGCTAAAAATCGAAGGATTCATTTCCAATGTTTTGACCGGTGTGCTTGTAGCAAGTACTTCCCCATTACGGTCTAGTATGTCGCCACGGGCAGCATCGATAGAATTATCTCCGGTATGAAGCATCATAGCTGCGTGTTCGTATTCATCCGCTTTGAATATCTGTATATTCATAAGCTGAATAGATAACAAGAATACTACGAGAGATATACATGCAAATACAATTTTAACTCTATTTTTTGATACAGTATCGATTCGTTCAGTTTTTTTATTAGATACGGATTTGCTTTTTAGTCTTGGCTTGAGACCCTCCGACCTATTTTTTTGATTTTTGCTACGCCTACTCATTTTAGTATGCCTCATTAATTATACTTATTGCAAGATCCGCGTTTACCTCCTCCGTTTCCGAGATGAATATCATTTCAGTTGCAGTTGCACGAACCATTCCTAACTCATTAATTGCGGCATTTTCTATATACATAGGGTGGCTGTATTCTTTTATTTTTATTTCTACATTTTCTCTATCTACTATTAGTCGTTCGTTTTCCGAAACAAGTCCTTCATTTTCAAATGCTAACGTTGCACGATAAGAGGAAAGCAATACTATTGCAAACATGATGATAAACAATAAAAACCCACGATTGATTATTATTCTTTTTTCTTTTCTATTCATGCACTACCTCTTTACTATTATATCCTTTCGCAAACTCTAAGCTTAGCACTTCTACTGCGTGGATTGCCTTCTAACTCTTCTTCATTTGATATTATGGGTTTTTTCGTAACTTTGATTATATCTGACACTTTATTACAGACGCATATCGGCATCTCTGGCGGACAAGTACAAGGATTAGTCCTCTTGTTAAATGTTTCCTTCACAATTCTATCTTCAAGTGAGTGGAAAGTGATTACGCATAATCTACCCTCAGGCTTCAGTATATCAATATAATCATCTATTCCTTTTTTGAGCGAATCTAATTCGCCATTTACTTCTATTCTTATCGCTTGGAAGATTCTTTTCGCTGGATGCGGACCTTCTCTTCTAGCAGATGCGGGGATTGCAGCTTTTATGATGTCTACTAATTCATAAGTAGTTTTGATTTCATCATTCTTGCGATTTTTTACAATGAATTGTGCAACCCTAGAAGACCATTTTTCTTCACCATAGTTTTTGAAGATTTTGTACAATTCTTCTTCATTATATGAATTTACGACTTCATACGCGCTGAAAGTGTCGTCTCTATTCATCCTCATGTCGAGTGGTGCATCGTTCATATATGAAAACCCCCTCGACGAATTATCTAGCTGGTAAGACGATACTCCCAAATCCAGCATTGCACCATCTATGCCGTCAATACCAAGTCCTTCTAAAATTTCCTTTATCCTAGCGTGATTAGAATGTACGAATATTTTTTTACAAGGATAATCCTCGAGTCTTCTCTTCGATGCTTCTAACGCTTCAGTGTCTCTATCGATCCCTATGAATGTTCCTTTTGAAGAAAGTTTTGCGCAGATTTCGCTTGCATGTCCTGCTCCACCCAATGTTCCATCTACATAGATTCCATCTTCTTTTATATTAAGGAAATCAATTGTTTCGTTTAATAGTACAGGGACATGTTCAAAATCCATTATATTTTTCTCCACTAAAAATTAAACGATTCTAGAGCATCTGCGAATTCGTCACTGCTCATCCTGATATTGCCTTCAGAAGCCTCCCAGACTTCCTTAGACCAAATTTCTATTTTTTGCATGGCACCTACTGTGACAAGCTCTTTAGATATGTCTGCATATTTGACTAGATCTTGTGTGATGCTAATTCTTCCTTGTTTGTCTATCTCGCATTCTGTGGCATTACCGCAAAAATGTCTGATGAAAGCTCTTACTTTTGGATTGGATGATGGAAGACTTTCGATCTTTGCCATTTCCTTTTTCCAATCTTCCAAAGTATATATGTTCAAACATTTGTCGAGACCTTGTGTGACAACGCAAGTATATCCCAGTTCGTCCCTATGTTTAGAAGGCACAATCATGCGATTCTTCGCATCTATTGAATTGTAAAATGTACCCATGAACATAATTGAAATATCCCTCTCGTTTCGGTCTTT
This sequence comes from uncultured Oscillospiraceae bacterium, assembly GCA_964370025.1. Taxonomy (GTDB): domain Bacteria; phylum Bacillota; class Clostridia; order Peptostreptococcales; family Anaerovoracaceae; genus CAYJGJ01. Next base: position 269 of record CAYJGJ010000064.1, on the reverse strand, counting down.
GAAGAATTACCATAATATTCTCCATTTTACACCACAATGCATCAAATGTCAACCACTTTACACCACTTTTATGTGTTTTTTTTGATTATTGTTTGAATGTAAAGTGCTTCGTAAGTGTAACCATACGAATGCAAACTTGTGCTGCATTTCGCAACATTTTTGACACCACTATTAAGCTGTGTTATAATTTACTAATACTAACTTCTGTAAAATTAATAGGAGAACAATATGGAACAACAAGTATTTTCCGCTGACAACGGCGCAAGCCC
>CAYJGJ010000063.1:0-3023 GCA_964370025.1 uncultured Oscillospiraceae bacterium | reverse complement strand
GACTTGCATGGTGAACATGAAGCATTTATTCACATGATAAAAAGTGCTTCAGGTACTATACGCGATAAAATTGAAGAATGTTATGGTAGAGTTCTCACAGAAGAAGACAGATATGACCTTGCCGCTTTAATTTATAATCCAAAAGCAGAAATTAATAGAAGGAAAAATTCTGAGATTAATTTTGATAAATGGTGCAGTACAGTAATTTATCGTTTGATAAGTATCTGCAAATCTGTATCTACTAAATATACTCGTTCTAAAGTAAGAAGAGCTTTACCAGAATACGCTAACTATAGTCTTGATGAATTATTGCATGCAGACGACGAGGAAAATAAAACGCAATATTATAGCGCAATTATTAATACCATAGTAGAGAGCGGTACTGCAGAAGAATATATTACAGATTTAGCGAATGTGATCAGCAGACTGGCTGTAGATAAACTTCATATTATTGGAGATGTGTTTGATAGAGGTTCACATCCTGATAGTATAATGGACTTTTTGATAGATTATCATGATAATGTAGACTTTCAATGGGGAAATCACGATGTAATATGGATGGGTGCAGCTGTAGGGAATTGGGCATCGCTTTGTAATATCTTGAGGATTAATATTAGCTATAATAATTTTGATATGCTTGAATTAGGTTATTCAATCAATTTGAGACCTTTAGCAACATTTGCGGAAAAATATTATGGAAATGATCCATGTGAATCATTCAAGCTACACATAATTGAGAGTAACAAATTCGCTCCTATTGATGAAACTTTAGGTGCAAGAATGCATAAAGCGATTGCAATCTGTCAATTTAAAGTAGAAGGGCAAAAAATAAAGAAACATCCTGAGTATGAATTGGATCATAGATTATTGCTCGATAAAATTGATTATGAAAAAGGACTAATTACAATAAAAGGGGAAACTTACGAATTAAAAGACAATAACTTCCCTACGATAGACCCCAAAGATCCATATAATTTAATAGAAGATGAAATAGAACTACTAAAAGCACTTGAAGCATCAGTCAAACAATCAGAGAGATTGCAAAAACACGTTAAGTTCTTATACTCAAATGGTGCATTTTACAAAAAGTGTAATGGTAATTTATTGTATCATGGATGTATTCCTACTGATCCAGATGGCGAATTTAAGCAAGTAGTTTTCAATGGGAAATCATATTCAGGTAAAAGCTTGTTTGATTACCTAGATTCTGAAATGAGAAAAGCATATTTTTCGTCAGATAAAAATAAAAATGAAGAAGATCGCGGAGACATAATGTGGTATTTATGGCTAGGCCCCAAATCTCCGCTTTTTGCAAAAGATCAGATGACTACTTTTGAACGGTTATTCATTGCTGATAAAAAAACTCACAAGGAGATCAGCTCCCCATATTATGAATTTATTAAAGAAAAATCATATTGCGAGAAAATATTAAAAGAATTTGATATGTCTCCAAGTCGTTCAAAGATATTAAATGGACACGTTCCTGTAAAACTAAAGGATGGAGAAAGTCCAATAAGAGGTGGCGGATTATTATATGTAATTGATGGTGGCATTGCTAAGGCATATCATAAAAAAACGGGAATTGCTGGATATACTTTTATTTTTAACTCTAGATATATGGCATTAGCGGAACATTTACCGTATAGTCCACTTAAAGAAGATGGTACACAAGAGTTCAATTCTCCTGTATTAAAAATAGTAGATACTTTATCTGAAAGAATGCTTGTAATTGATACTGACCAAGGAGCAGAGCTGGTTAAGGAAGTGGAAGACTTAAAGAATCTCATAGAGGCATATAAGTCAGGAATAATAGAAGAAAGAATATAAGTCTGTCTAAATTACTATCTTATATAGAACAAAAAAATTTTTTTTAGTGCAGAAATAAGATTGACAAACAATAATACAAGTGGTATTATTGTATAGTTGAATTTCGGATGTGGAGATTTTTATGAGTAAATTTACAATTCAAAAGAAATCAATAATATCTATTGGAGTGATTGTAGCGCTTAGTGTAGCGTTACTTGTATATACATCCTTTTACTCCAATTCTTATTTAGCTAAAATTATGCGAGTTGTTGAAGTTCATGGTGACGTCGTTTTGATGGATGTTAACGAAAGTGAAAAAGATATTAATGATGATATGCGATTACACGCGGGTGACACACTCAACACAAAAGATGAAAGCTTTGCTTATATTAGCTTAGATGATGTAAAACTAGTCAAGGCAAGTTCAAATACATCGGTTACGATAGAAAAATCAGGTAATAATTTAGATATCACCCTCAACGAAGGTTCACTCTTCTTTAATGTAACAGAAAAGCTAGAAGAAAATGAAACTCTCGAATTCCATACAGATAACATGATTACAGGAGTAAGAGGAACGTCAGGCGTAATAGAGTATATCGATGAAAATACAACCAAAGTAAGCTTGATTACAGGTGAGCTAGAAGTTCAAACTATTGATGGATCAGATTCTGTTATTATAGGTGCTGGAGTATCTGCAACTGTATTTACAGATACAGATCAAGGTACTTTTGGAATTTCTCTTGGTGTTGTAACTGAAGAGGCATTGCAAAAAGTTCTTGACGATGACGATTACGAAAGTCTAGAATCATTAGAAAATTACTTAAATAAAGATGGACTTTTTGATATTGAGCTCCTAAAGAACTATCTTGATGCAGAAGAATATGAAGATTTGCTCGAAGAATATCAAGCGTCATTTGATGGTCAGGAAGAATATGAAGACTTTCTAGAAGAAATCATAGAAGCTATAAGCGAGATCGAAGAAGAAAAAGCGGAAGAAGCAGCAGCTCTAAATTCGTCTACTGGTGGCTCTAGTGAAAAAGAAGACAACGACGAAGAGGAAGAAGAGGAAGAAGAAGAAGAAGAAGAGGAGGAAGACGAGGAAGACTAGCATGTGTAAACTAATCCTTGTATTTTAGTATGCTAATTATATAATATTATTTTATATAATTTGATAATATGGCGGTGTAGCTTAGTTGGTTAGAGCGTCCGGTTCATAC
>CAYJGJ010000062.1:0-3288 GCA_964370025.1 uncultured Oscillospiraceae bacterium | reverse complement strand
TGTTAATTTCTATCTGAGCATTTAATTCTTTTAATTCTAGATATCTTTTTGCATTATGGCTATCTTCTCTTAATTTGTCTATTCGACCTTCAATTTCGGTAATAATATCGTTTATTCTATCCAAATTGGTATTAGAAGAGTTTAGCTTGCGCTCAGTTTCAGTTTTACGACTCTTGTACAATACTATACCAGCAGCTTCTTCGAATATTTCGCGTCTACTTTCTGTTTTGTTGCTTACAATATCAGATATTTTACCTTGTCCAATTAAAGAATACCCATCGACACCTATACCAGTGTCCATAATGAGTTCTCGTACGTCACGCAATCTGCATTTATTATTGTTAATTAAATATTCATTTTCGCCACTTCTATACATTCTTCGTGTAATTGCGACTTCACTGTATTCTATTGGCAAAATATTAGTTGAATTATCAATGACTAAAACAACTTCCGCCATCCCACGCGATTTCCTAGTATCCGTGCCCGCGAAAATTACTTCTTCCATTTTACCGCCACGCAATGTCTTCGGACTCTGTTCTCCCAAAGCCCATCTTATGGCATCACTAATATTACTTTTTCCACTTCCATTAGGTCCTACTATACAAGTAATCCCATCACGAAAGTCTATTGTAACTGGATCGGCAAAAGACTTAAATCCATGCATCTCTATTCTCTTTAAATACATCTAGACTATTATCTCCTTTAGTTTTTTGAGTGCTTCACGAGCTGCGGTTTGTTCGGCTTCTTTCTTGCTTCTTGCTTCACCTCTTGCTACTATATGTCCACCACAAGAAAGCATCACAAAAAATGTCCTATCATGAGCTGGGCCTTCTTCCTTATCATGAATATATTTTATAGCAGGCTTGGACTCTGTTGCTTGGACGAATTCTTGCAACTGCGTCTTATAATCATCATATAACTTGCCTGCCATCGCCTCTTTAATCTTAGTATCAAAAATAACAAGAACTAATCTCTTCAAGTTTTCGTATCCGCTATCGAGGTAAATTGCACCGATCAATGCTTCCAAAGTATCCGCAAGTATCGACATTTTTTTTCTTCCATCGGAAGAATCCTCACCTTTTGATAAATATATATGTTGTCCTAAATTTATATTTCTAGCTATGTTTGCAAGTGATTTTTCACATACTATTGAAGCCCTTATCTTAGTGAGATTTCCTTCATTTTTTGAAGGAAGCTTCGTGTAAATTTCTTCACTGATAATCGCATCCAACATTGCATCACCTAGGAATTCAAGTCTCTCATTGTGCTTTTGTATTGAATCAGGCTTGTCTCTATAGCATGATTTATGTGTAAGTGCTAATTTTAGTAAATCACTATTCTTAAATATATATGAAATATTTTCTTCAAGCTTTTTTTCACTCATCTAGCTCAATCTCCTCAATGCTAATAACTGAATTTTGGATTATATCGATTACATTTTCTCTAACGTAAGGTATTGCTTTCAGAATTCCATTCTTAACGGCATTCGCTTTAGAAGAGCCATGCATTTTTATTATTCCACCTTTTACCCCTAATATCGGTGCCCCACCATATTCTGAATAGTCCATGGCTTTTTTTATTCCAACCAGTTGATTCTTAATTAAGAGTGCTCCTATTTTTTCCTTTACTCCTGTGGTAAAAATGCTCTTTAGTTCTTGGATGAACATTAATCCCATCCCTTCGGTAACTTTCAAAACAGCGTTACCCGTAAATCCATCTGTCGTAATGACATCAGCTGAACCTGTAGGTAAATCACGAGCTTCAACATTGCCGATGAAATTCAAAGTGCTTTTTTTGAGTAATTCATGAGTAGCTTTTGTTAACGTATTTCCTTTATTTTCCTCAGCACCATTATTGAGTAATCCTACAGTAGGATTTTCTCTGCCTAATACTTTTTCCATATAAATGCTTCCCATAGTAGCAAACTCGAACAGATTGTTCGGTCTACATTCTGTATTAGCACCTATGTCCAGCAACAACGACGGCTCTTTTCCCATTACTGGATAAATGGTTGCAATTGCAGGTCTATCTATGCCTTGTATTCTACCCAATATGAAAAGTCCACCTGCAAGTAACGCACCAGTACTACCTGCAGAAACAAATATATCCGCCTCTTTATTTTTTACCATATTGAGCCCTAATACAATAGACGATTGTTTTTTAGTTCTGACTGCTTTGACAGGAGCTTCAGATGTTTGAATCTCTTCTGTAGCGTGCAATACACTAATTCTCGACGTATCATAATTATGCTTCTTTAACTCTACATTTATTTTATTTTCATCACCGATAATAACGATATCGTGATTATCACATTGCAGAGAATCTATCGCTCCTTGTATCAATTCCACAGGGCCATGGTCTCCGCCCATTCCGTCTAATATTATTTTCATATTTCCTCCAACTTAAACATCACTACATCTAACCCACCCGTGTTAAAATATTAAGTATATGGGATAATGCTATTTACTTTTAATTTCTTACTTAGAAGTTTCACCATTAATAATCAGTTGCGATTTGTTATGATATTTCTCGGACTTTTCCGAATCACCTAGTATTTCATATACCTTTGCTAATTCTTGCATTACAATCACATTGCTAGCACTATATCGGAGTACTGTCAAAAAAGATTCTATAGCCGCATCGTATTCTTCGAGTGCTGCATGCGCAATCCCTAGATTATACCAAAGTGGCCACCATTCCTTGAAATCACTTTCTTTATATTTTGACAATACATCTATTCCCTCAATGTATCTACCACTGAGAATTAAATTAGATCCATTCTCTATGTTGATAGGATCTTCTAGCAATAGCATTCGTTCACTCACTTCATCTATCATGTCCTTTTCAGTTGACAAAGACAAGAATGCATCCCATGTAATTTTTGTTTTTAAATACAGTCCCATATTGAGGTAAGAATACCCCAAGTAGTAGTACCCTTTAGCATATTCAGGATGTTTCAATGTTAATTCTTCAAGTGCTTCGATCGATTCGGCTTTGAACAGCGCAATCTTTTCTTCATCGTCATCACAACTATTATAAATATCTCGACATACCAAAGCATAATTATATAATGCGTCCAATGAGTTATTGTCTAATATTAAAACAGCTCTAAACATCACAATAGCATCTATATATTCTCGATTATTGGCATGGTCGACACCCTTGTGTAAAAGCATCGTAGAGAAATCATTTCCAATGTTTTTTAGGACAAATGAAATATAATTATTTTTATGTATAAAATTACTATTGCAGGCTATCGTGATCATCATATTAATAGCGAGTTGCAAC
>CAYJGJ010000061.1:0-3636 GCA_964370025.1 uncultured Oscillospiraceae bacterium | reverse complement strand
CGAGTACGACTTCGGTGCTTTGAAGAATATCATATATGACACCAATCGCTAGTGGACCAAAGGAAGCTACAATATAGCCAGCTGTTTGTGCCATCCCCGAAAGTTCCCCCGCTCTTTGTGCAGATTTTGTTTTAATAGAAAACAGTGAAATTGCATATGACAAGCTGCTTCCTGTGCCAAAAGAGAATAATATTACACCAATAGTTACCATTACACTATTTGCTGTGAATAGAATTAAGCTCGTTCCCACGAAGTAAAAAATAAAAATTACTACTGCTAGTGGACTTTGTTTTTTAAGTTTTAATGCAATAATTGGAACAAAAAATCCAATTGGAATTGCTGCCAATTGAAATACTGTACTAATTGCACCGGCTAATCCTGCAGAAATACCTTTTGTCTGCAAAATAGTTGGTAGCCATGCTACCATTGCATAATATGTAAGGGACTGCAATCCCATAAACAATGTTATTATCCAAGCCTGTTTAGACTTCCAGATTGATCCACTCGAAAGAATTTCATTTTTAATATTAGTTAATGACCGAGAGGCTTTGAGCTGCGGAGCCCAAATTAGCATTGTGACAATAGTAAACGGTATTAACAAGGCAAAAGTTGCTTGAAAACCAAGTCCATAATTTACTGCTAGTGGGTAACTAATTCCTGCACCGATAGATGCGAATATTGACATGCTAGTAGTGTAAATGCTCGTCATTATTCCAACATTTTCAGAGAATTTGAGTTTTATGATAGTCGGTAAAAGCACATTGGCAATAGCAATTCCAATTCCTATAAAAACCGTACCGATAAATAATCCGGGCACCCCAACATACGAGCGGACTAATTCACCTATTAGTAATAATATAAGGCCCATCATCAAAGATTTTCCATATCCGAAATAACTATTGATTTTTGTTACAAACGGAGACACGATAGCAAAAGCCAGTATTGGTAATGTAGTTATTAGACCGGCCATCGAATTCGATAAAGCATGTTCAGACTTGATTAATTCTAACACTGGGCCAACTGCTGTTATTGGTGCACGCATATTAAACGCGATAAAAATTATTCCTATTATTAGTATAGATTTTTCAGTTTTGTTCATCTGCTTCTCCAAACTGTTATGTGTGATTGTTTCTGTAAATCAATTTCGCTTATTGTCGAATATATTAAGCAAAATATTATTCGCGCATGCCATTTATGCTCGCATAGTTGATTTTACAAATTGCTCATTATTATCTCGACTATTTTTTGAACTTTGATACTATTTAAAAATACAAAATTAAATTCATGCATTATTTGATTCTTGCTTATTCTAAAATAAGCAAGACTATTATTTTGCTTTTGGATAACACTATATACAAACGAAATTGCCAATCCATTTTGAACAAGGCTCTCTATTATCTTATTGCTATTAATAATGGATTTATTCGCGAGACTGTCAATATTGTACCCTTGACTTGCTAGGAATCGCTCAAACACATTCCTAGTACCAGAACCATTTTCTCGTAATATGATGTTTTCATCTAATACTTGTGTTAGATGAATATCTTTAAATGCAAATGGGTGCTCTAGTGAGCATATCCCAACAATTTCTTCATCGGATATTTTGGCATGCGAATATTTTTCTTTGTCTACATGTCCCTCAAGTAATAGTAAATCTAGTTCAAAATGATCTAATTTGTCCAGGAGATTTTCTGTATTATCAACTACGAGGTTAAATTCATATTTGCTTTGTAACACAAAAGAAGATATAGCATCGTTTAAAACGTATTCACCAATTGTTTTGGTAGCACCGATATTTATTTTAACTTTATCTTTTTGTGATAATTCTTGTTTAAGAAATAAATTCATTGAAATAATGTTGCGAGAGTGTTTTTCGAGTTCAGTTCCTTTTTCTGTTTTTCGAAGTTTTCTATCTGTATAATCAAATAACTTGCAGTTATAATAATCCTCCAAAAATTTTATGTGCTGAGTTACTGCAGGTTGTGTCATATTTAGATTTTTTGCTGTTTTGTGATAGTTCATTACATTGCATAATTCTAAAAATGTATAAATTCTATTGTCTAGCACGTAGCACCTCCTAATTATAAGCTATAATATGTGACAGATGATAAAAAATAATTATTGAAGAATAATAATTGATTATTTTATTTTATCATAATATCCTGTTAGAATCAACATAGAAAACAGTAGGAGGTTGTAACATGTTGAAGAAAATCACTAAAATTATTCCAGGAGTTGCGATGGCAATACTAGTTGCTTTTGTTTCGCAATATATTGAGGGGTTGCTCCCGATACATCTTATAGGTGCATCTGTAATTGCATTATTTATTGGCATGACAATAAATACATTTTTTAATACCGATATATTAAAAACGGGATTAAAGTTCACTTCTAAAAAAATATTAAAATTTGCAATTATTCTTTTAGGAACTTCACTGAGTATTCAAACAATATTGAGTGTAGGAGCACTTTCTTTGGCAGTTATGTTTTTCACTTTATTAACATGCTTTGGCGGAGGCTTTTTTATAGGACGAGCACTAGGACTCGATTGGAAGTTGTCTAATCTTATTTCAGCGGGCACCGGGATTTGCGGAGGCTCAGCTATAGCTGCAATAGCTCCCGTAATTGATGCTGAGGACAAGGATATAGCCTATGCAATGTCCGCTACGTTTTTATTTGATATGTTAATGATTTTGGCTTTTCCGTTTATGGGTCATGCATTAGGTCTTAGCGATATGGCTTATGGCCTATGGGCAGGAACTGCAGTCAATGATACTTCAAGCGTCGTGGCTGCAGGCTACGCTTACTCAGAAGCAGCAGGTGACTTTGCCACAATGGTTAAACTTACAAGAACTTTAGCAATTATTCCAACCGTGTTGGTTTTCGCATATATAAATATTCGTATCAAATATAAGGAAAGACTTAGATATGATGAGGCTTTTTTGCATCTCAATCAAAAAGCTGAAAAATACGAGGTGAGTCAACATGACAAAATGGAGGATTTAAACAAACAAACTGAGATTCTAAAAGATGAAGTGGATGCACTCAAGAACAAAGAAAAAGCAAGAAGCAAAGTTAATTTTCTATCAATTTTCCCGTGGTTTATAATAGGGTTTGTCGGTTTATCGGTACTTAACAGCACTGGACTTATTCCTAGTGAGACTTCCTTGTTTTTAAAGGAGGTAAGCAAGTTTCTAATGGTCGCATCCCTTGCTGCCATCGGGATGGGTACTAACATAAAAGACATGAAAAAATCTGGCTTTTCACCTATGTTGCACGGATTCATTATTTCTGCATTGGTGGTTATTGTAGCTATTGGAGTCGAATGGTGCATGGGAATCGTTTGATAGTTTAAAAAGGGAACGACATAGCGTATTGCTATATTGTTCCCTCATTTTTTTCATTTGGCTTCTTCTCTTTAATTACTTCAAGACCGCCCCCGGCATTCTATCAAAGAATATACTTTTCGAAGTTGCAGATAGTGGAATACCGTAGCAAATTCGAACATCTTCCTTGAATAGTTTGCTTTCTATCACTGCTTTGCCCACGGAATACATTACTCGGTTATCTACTCTATGATCGGCAGCAATTGAAACAGCAGATCCGATTGCAATGCCAAGGTCAGTGATATTAAAT
>CAYJGJ010000060.1:0-3781 GCA_964370025.1 uncultured Oscillospiraceae bacterium | reverse complement strand
GGTCATAATGCTGACCGGTATGTATAATGACTTCATTAAAATGTTTACGTAATTCCTTAGATACAACCGCAAGTTTTATAAACTGCGGCCTAGCCCCCACAACTGTACAGATTTTTTTCATTTTATGATCCTTTGTTTTATTTTTAGTATAATTAATTCATAAATTCAACAGAATAATCCGGAAAATCATTTAAAAAATTCTCAATGATTAATTTCATATTTTTTTCCGCTGAATCATATATTCCTTCTTCTTCAACCTGCTCTAACCCTTCTTCTTCAATTTCATCGATTAAGACCTCGTACTGCTCAAAATCAATTGGATTAAATATACTATTCTTTTCATTAACTTCAATAGTATTCCATTTTATATAATTATCTAAAACTTCCGGATTAGGCAATGTAATATATATCGTTTTGCTTGATTCATCAATTTTAGTAGAGATTTCATCAATAGAATAACCAACTTTTACTATTCCATCACATTCCATTTGAACTTCATTTGTTGTTCCCGGAATTGGAACATAATCGAGAAAATATCGAGTATAATCTACTTTTTTTAGCACTTCATATTCTCCAGAATAAGTAGCAATTTCATTAATTTCAGATAATTTAGCTTCAACTTCACTGATAGTAATATTTCTTTTTTCTGTTTCGAACGGCAGCAAAAAATCAAATAAACTATTTTCATTATCCACCACATCTTCTGCATCCGAATTCATGCCTACGGAATAGCCGACGAAATATGCTATCGCAACTATTAGAATAAAAATACAAAGATATCCGAAATTCAATAAAACCTTTTTCATATTTATTCTCCTTATTCTATATCCATGCAGTAATTAGAACCAACAAGTAAAATAAAACGATTGCCAAAGTAGCAATTAATAATAATTTAATAAATTTACTTACACCTTTTTTCTTCATATCAATTGACTCCTCTACTATTACTACATATTAGAAACTTAGCTCATTACATAAATACTGTTTCCGTATTTTGTTTTCTTGTATGTATTTTACTACTGCAATATATAGAAAAATTAATTCCTAATCAATAACTCGAAAATAACATTCTGTGTTTCACTATATCTTCATTAAATCTACCATATAATCGGCTCTTTATAAAGAAATTTATCAAACTTTATATATGAAATTATATTCTCATCCACATTTAAATGATAAAAATTCGCCCTTGATATTTATATGAAATATAATAGACTCGTTTTAATTAATGAGTTTTATTGAGTTATAACTTCTGGATAAATAAAATATAATAAACAAAAAACTTATCTAGATATTCAACTTAATTAATGTTATAATAAAGTCAACTGATCTCAATTATTACAAGTTAATATGTTAGGCTACAATATGGTAGCACTTATTAATTTATGGAGGTTGAGAAAATGAATGAATTTAATGAAATTAAGAATGTGTACTACGGCACAGAGACTTGCTTGGCACCCGAGATTGGAGGTGTCATATGGTTCTCCCCTGATAGCTTAAACGATGTTGTTGGTGCTGAGAAACTTACGTATGACGAATACATTGATGTTCAGTTTGATTCTATTGGAAAATCAAAAGATTCCTTTACGATGTGCATTTTTAACTGTGGGCTAGAGTATAAGAGTGAAATCGAAAGAAGAACTAAAAATAAAATCTGCTTTAAAAGAATATTTATTGTCGGAATGTATTCCGATGGTTATATGTTTGATGCAAAAGAAGACCATGTATGGATGGATAATAACGGATTTGAAGGTTTCAATGTAGGTGACTGCGTGTCATTTTCTGCAGAAGTTTACCGATATTTAAAAACTGGAAATGGAAAGCAAATAGATTATTCTTTACGTAACCCGCAAGGAGTTAGGAAAATTAAACCATACGAACTGCCAACCGACGAAGAAATACGGTCAGAGATGATGAAATCTATCACACGTGAAGTAAATGATCTTTGCGGATTTTTTGAATAGCTAAACGAAAGAGAGAATTAATAATATGAATAAGAATGTATCAAGCAACTCACATACAAAAGAACAATGTAACAATTACGCTAATCAAAACAATCCAAATAACAATTCGCATAAATCTGCTGCCGATAATCGCAGCAACCAATTAAACCCGAATAATTCGAGGTATCAAGGAGGGCAAAGTAATAAGAATTCCAATAAGCGTTGACAATAATATTCTGAAGTACTAATATTTTAAATATTAAATACTAACAAATATAAAAGGCATTTATCACTGCATACGGCAAAAAGATAAATGCCTTTTAAAATCATCGCAGGGGTGAAGAGTGAATAATGCATGTTAATACATTTCCTCGAGACTTTCGTGTTTATCAAATTATACGAGAAAACCATTCGTACACCTCTGAATATCAATTTACTTTGACCTAATTAATCAAACGATAGAACCAAACTATAGTTTCAGTTTTAAGAGAATGATACAATGCATAAAGAAACATACTGCCTAAATAACCCAGCGATAGGGACTTATGTAAACGAGAGCAATATCAACTACTGTCTTCACGGAATAGAATCTAGAGCAGAAGATTGTGCCTATATTAGTATAGAAGGAACAACTCAAACAAGCTATCATAAGTTTAAGATTAGATATACAAAAGAACGTTCGTATATATTTCTAACTACTAGAAGATTGCATTATTGGAATACTCTCTTTTTTTCACACACTCATTTAAAGACAACAATGTAATAAATTCCTTATAGCCATTCAATTTCATAAACTTGATTAGTAAGTTCACCTACACTAGTCACATAGTCAGTGATTAATTTTTTTACTCGCTCATGTGATTGACTAATAAGAACATCATTATTAATTACGTCATCCTGTAGTTTGGATTCAATCTCTTCAAAAACCTCTGTTTGTTGTTCTGCCGTTGGTAATGCATACTGATCATCATGATATATTAACACATTTTCGAAATTACTCTCTGAGGAAAGAACTTCTATAGGAGGTAATTCTATCTTGACACTATTGGCTTCAATATTTATTTGTAAATGCTCAACATTAATTCCTAACTTGATAATTGATTCATATTCTATCCACATGTTCATATCTTTTTTCCACCAAAGGATTCCTTCAGCATCTTCCTCATGTAACCTCGCAACATTATTATAATAACACTCGAGTACGGCGAGTTCCCCAATATTTTTCATTTGAGAAATATCTAATGTAACTTCCGGGATGTCTTTTTCTTGGGGAACTTGAGCATACGAAGAAATAAATATTAGTGAAAATGCAACTACCATTATATATATTATTTTTTTATTTTTCATAGTAGCTCTCCTTTATAAAAATATCAAACTATATGAGTCATCAAGCTGATCTAAAAAAGGCGTAAGTAGTGCATTGATTGTATTTTCAGCATTTGTAGTGGCAGGATCTATTATTTTTTTAAAATTATCATTTTTTTCATCTTCTATATCATTCTGTGCAGCTTGTATCCCCCTCAGTGAAATAAATTCATCCTCAGAGTCCTGATCTATAATCAAGAATTCAAGAGAAGTTTCATCAACAGCTTCACTATGAATCGTTATTTCAGGTAATTTTATTTCTATAGTTTTATTTTCATGTTCTTGTTATAATATTGTCTTATTGATTTTAACTCTTAACAAAGAGACATTTAAATAAAAAGCAACTATCGTAAAAAATGATAGTTGCTTTTTATGATTGAAAAAAGATTTTACTTTTCACACATGTGTTCTTGTATTATAAGAACTTATCTAAATTCCTTATAAGCTCGTTTCGGTTGTTCGCACTAAGCGCA
>CAYJGJ010000059.1:0-3785 GCA_964370025.1 uncultured Oscillospiraceae bacterium | reverse complement strand
ATATAAAATCAAGATTTATGAATTTTTCATAAATCTTGATTTTTGTTGTTTATGAAGACATTTGCAACTGATACCGCGCGGGAAAATAAGAGTTGAAAAAATGCCTTCAAAATGATAGAATATTGATGTGTGAGAAAATTCCTTGCACGAATTATGTAATAACAACAGTAATTAGGAGGATAATATGGAAAAAGTAACTTCAACTATCAGGTTGAGAATGTCTGCTAAAGATGCTCATTACGGTGGAGAATTAGTGGATGGTGCGCATATGTTACATTTATTTGGTGATGTAGCGACTGAATTGCTTATTAAATACGATGGAGACGAAGGATTATTCTGTGCTTATGACAATATTGAATTTTTACAACCGATTTATGCTGGAGATTATATAGAAGCATCTGGAGAAATTGTTTCAGTAGGTAATACTTCAAGAAAAGTTGCATTCGAAGCAAGAAAAGTAGTAGTAGCAAGAAAAGATATTAGTGCATCAGCAGCTGACTTTTTGGAAGAGCCAATCGTTGTGTGCAGAGCTACAGGAACGTGTGTGACACCTAAAGAATCTAAACGTAAATAAAATTGACGTAAAAGAGAGTATAAAGGATAATTTTAAATATAAGTATGGCAAGATATGTTCTAGATGAAAGCGAACCGAAAAAAAGACAGCAGAGAAAAAAACAAGAAAAAAGAGACACTTTCGTGACTTTTACACGAAAGTGGCTAAAACTATATCTATTTATTTCTGTTCTATTTGTTGCAGTAGTCTTATTCTTTGATATAGTTCCCAGTGAATATTTAATTTGGGGATTAATAGGGTTAACGGTCTTAACACTCCTCATTTCCCTACCACTTGGAATAAGGCAATTTAACAACAATAGGCGACTTATAAGTCTTGTACTTTCGTTGGTGCTTTGCATTGGCTATATTTATTCAGGAATACAAATAGCTAATACGATTGGATTCTTAGACAAAATCTCAAGTTTCGGAGGAGAATACGCTTCATTTTATATTGTTTCTGCAAACACGACGCAATTTGAAACCATCGACGATATTTATGAAATGGACGTGCTAGTGCATGATGTACAAGACGAGTCGACTTTAGATGCGAAGGCTTTGATACGGAATGAGTATGTAGTATCGTTCGAATATGTAGATACAGTGTCAGAAATTGCACAATTGCTGATTGCTTCTACAGATACATTTGGAACAGACCAAGATTTAGACTATGGACAAGTTGCGCTGTTGTCTGAGGCTAATTATAAGGTGGCAAGCGAAGAAGACGCATCATTTATAGAAAAGGTAAAAATCTTACATACTTTAGATATTGAAATAGAGTCGGAAGATATTACCAAGAGTGTCGATGTGACAGAAGAACCTTTTAGTGTGTTAATCAGTGGAATAGACACTACAGGAAGCATAGACTATTTGTCGAGAAGCGATGTCAATATGGTAGTTACAGTCAACCCTGTTACAAGGAAAATTGTGATAACTTCCATTCCACGAGATTACTATGTGGAGCTCATAGGCGTAACAGACGATGGGATTTCGCACCCAGATAAACTTACTCATGTGGGGAATTATGGTATCAATGCTACAGTACGTACAATAGAGAGTCTCTTAGGTATAGATATCAATTATTATATCAAGGCAAATTTTAGCACCGTGATAGGGCTAATTGATGCGATAGGTGGTTTGGAGGTTTATTCTGATTATTCTTTTGAGGGAGTTGGGCTAAACGCAGATGTGTATACTTATGATGAAGGTATGAACAATTTAAATGGAGACCAAGTATTGGCTTTTGCCAGGGCGAGAAAACCTTTTGAATCGGGAGACATTCAGCGAAATAATAACCAGCAATATGTTGTGACATCTTTAATTAATAAGGCTATGACTAGCACCGCGATATTGACTAGCTACTCAGATATTCTCGCATCAGTCCAAGACTATGTCGAAACTAATTTTGAACAAAAAGAAATAACAGACTTGATTAAAATGCAGCTTGATGATATGACAGGATGGGAGATCATAACAACTTCAATAATCGGTGAGCCTGACATAGGGTTTTGCTATTCTTTGAATGATTATGCCTCTGTAGTCGTTGGAAGCACAGAAGAAGAAGTAGAAGTCATAAATATAATAAAAGAAGCATATATACTAGAGGAATAAAATAAAAAAATATTGAATAGTAGAAAGGAAACGAAAATGGCAACAAAAGTAGCGATTAATGGATTTGGAAGAATTGGAAGATTATTGTTTAGAAAAATGTGGGGAGATAGCAAGTTTGACATAGTCGCAATAAACGACTTGGCAGACATATCGATGCTTGCTCATCTGTTAAAGTATGACAGCGTCCAAGGTCGTTTCGAGGGGCATGAAGTATCATTTTCTGATGATAAACTAATAGTAGATGGCAAGGAAGTAAAAGTATATGCTAATCCAGATCCTTCACAATTGCCATGGAGTGAACTCGGTATCGATATCGTGGCAGAGTCTACAGGCTTTTTTGTTTCCAAAGATAAGGCAAGTGCACACTTGAAAGCTGGAGCAAAGAAAGTTCTCATATCAGCTCCTGCTGGAAAAGATCTTCCAACTGTTGTGTATGGAACTAACCATGAAATATTGACAAAAGAGGATACGGTAGTATCAGCAGCTTCTTGCACAACTAATTGCTTAGCGCCTATGACAAAAGCACTCAATGATTATAAGGAAATCACTTCTGGATTTATGACTACAATACATGCCTATACAAGTAGCCAAGTATTAGTAGACACTCCCGGAAAAAAAGGAGACTTGAGATCTGCTAGAGCTGGCGCAATTAATGTAGTACCTAATAGTACAGGCGCTGCAAAGGCGATTGGACTAGTAATCCCTGAGTTATCTGGCAAATTGACAGGAGCAGCTCAAAGAATTCCAGTAGCAACAGGTTCTCTTACTATACTTGATGCTACTGTGATTGATGAATCTAATAGTATCACAGTAGATAGTATAAACGAAATGATGAAGAAAGTAGCCGACGATTCTTATGGATATACAGAAGATCAAATCGTAAGTAGTGATATTATTGGAATTACCTATGGTTCATTATTTGATGCTACTCAAACAGATGTTTTGAAATGCGGAGAAAATATGTATCAAGTAAGAGTAGTGTCTTGGTATGATAACGAAATGAGTTATGTATCTCAAATGGTTAGAACTTTAGATCATATGGGAGCCTTATAAATAAACTAATAAATTAATTAAGGGGGGAGGATCGAAAATGCCATTTTATAATTTAGCGGCGGAATATGCTTCACTATTAGTAATATGCATCGCGATGGTTGGTTTTTTGTTAGACAGGGACAATGCTTCTAGCAGATATGGCGCATTGAAATGGATGTATATCGCTACATTTTGCTCAATAGTAATTACGATCGTTTCCCTCTTAAGTACAGATTATTACCAACATGTACCTCTGATAATTACTGATATATTTAAGTACTTATACTTTTTTACTGCGTCTATTGCAGCACCTATGATGCTTATTTATTCTATTACATTGACTCAATATAAAAATTACAAATTTAACTTTATAAAGCAGTACGTATGGGCATGGCTTCCGTACGCGATTTATTTGATTTTCATAATAACTAATTTTATGCATCGGCTTGTATTCACTATTTCGCCTACAGAGGGGTATATCAGGGGAGAATATTTTAGAATCACATATGTAATAGCAATACTATATATACTTCTAGCGATATTTTATATAATAAAACATCTCAAAACACCTCAAAGAGGTGCATTGCTTA
>CAYJGJ010000058.1:0-3966 GCA_964370025.1 uncultured Oscillospiraceae bacterium | reverse complement strand
GCGAAGAAAAAATCTCCCGATTCTTTTTTCATGCAATCACTCTCCTCTATCGAAACAAACGATTAGCTACTTCAGAAAGCATCTCCTGCTTTTTACCATTGATAATTCCCTCGACCGTTAAATTTACATATACAGCTCCATGCTGTAGATAAAACCCGCCCCGAACATCTCTAGTATCGCTAGATACTTCAAAATTACTATCAGGAATTACTTTTCTTACAGAATCAAGCAACTCGTTAGCTAGTTCTTTCTTTTCTTTTTCATTAAAGATTAATACCCCATTAGTATATCCTGTCTCCTTTAGTATGTTTGAAAGAAAAAGAATATAACTATCTTTTTTAAAATTCAAAATCTCATTTATAACATTGTTGAAACATTCATCAATTTTAGATTGTTTCTTTTCAAGGAGTATCTTTTTGCTATCTATTATTGCTACTTTTTTCTTAGTTTCTACGAGTTTATCTTTTTCAGACAAACCTCGTGATACAGCATCTTCTAATATACTGTCCGCTTTTGCCTTAGCTTGAGCAAGTAGTTCATCACTTTCCCTTTTTGCCGTTGCTAAAATTTCGCCGCTTGCTTTTTTGCTATCAAGCTCAATTTTGGACGTAATGTTTTCAATACTCATTATAATCCCCCTTAGAGTGAAGGTAGATTAAATAACATTAATATCGAAATAAGCAAAGCAAATATCGCATACGTTTCTACCATTGCAGCGTATATAACACCTTTAATCATTTGATCAGGTCTTTTCCCTAACAAATAAATACCAGCTACTGCAGCTTTACCTTGTTCAATACCTGACCATATTCCAATGATTCCGATAGGAATAGCGGAAATCAAAACAAACAGTCCATCTGTCAAAGACATATCAGACATTCCAGCTCCGATAAGTCCAATTCTTTGCATTATCAAAAAAGCCATTAGAAGGCCATAAATGCCTTGCGTGCCAGGCAACGCTTGCAATAGCAAAGTCTTACCGAATTTTTTTGGATCCTCTGCCACAACGCCCGCAGCTGCTTGTCCTGCTTTTCCTACACCAATTGCACTACCAATACCCGCAAGTGAAGCTACTGCCGCTCCCAAAAGTGCCATTACATTACCTGTTATCATTTTTTTCCTCCATTCATTATACAATTTTTTATTGTATTACTAAAAAAATACTTTAGAAATTTGAATACTTATTTACTTGTAACTGACTTAAACTTAATATATTTTGTGTCTCGCTTAAATGGATTAAACTCATCGCCACCATCCTCATAGAATTTTCCGAAAAACTCTATGTATTGTAATCTACTTGAATGAACATACGAACCCAATGCATTGAGTGCTAAATTAAATGTATGTCCAAAAACAAATGCAATCAATAGTACTATTGCACCAATTATGCCTCCGCCTGCCATACTTCCAAGCATGTTTATTACTTGTGCAATTACTCCTGTCGCAAGCCCTAATGCTAGTAGACGTGCATATGATAATATGTCGGAGAGATATGAAGTAATATTATATAGTGCTCCAAGACCTCCAGTAATTTTTCCAAAACCTTTGTTTTTCCTTCCACCTGTAAGAAGCAATATCACGGCTCCCACAATCAGCATCCACTGTCCGATAACAACTAGGATAGGAGAATAGGTTCCTCCAGCTAAATACATCGCAGCGCCTAGTATTACCAAATACCACGAAAATACATCATAAACAGCGTCTAGTGGCTTCCCGTCTCTAATCAACATTCCTGCTTTAATTCCCATACCGAAGAACAAATGCACAACCCCAAAAATGAGCGACCATATTAATAGCTGAGTCGGATCTTCAAGTGGATTAAACCATAGTGGCTTAATTACAACTTCAATTCCAAATAAAGTATTTGCGGCAACAGGGATGAAGTCACCGAACCATCCACCGAACATTATTCCCCAGAACGTAGTTGATACTCCGCACCAGAAAAAACTACCTATCATGTTACGCATTGTTCCTTCTAAGTCATATTTTTTCTTGATTATGAAACAAGCTAATGCAATTATAATTCCATATCCCGCGTCACTTAACATGATTCCAAAGAACATAGCATAAAAGAATGATAAGTATTTAGTTGGATCTATCCCCCTATAAATAGGAAGGGCATACATCTCGGTGACAGTCTCAAACGGCTCCGTGAGTGTTGAATTTTGAATCAAAATTGGTGGTTCTTCATCATCTGATGGATCCGCCAACTCATAATAGACTTCTTTATATTTTGCAAGTTCATTTTCAATCGCTGGAAGACAAGTTACAGGAACCCATCCCTCGGCACTAAATGTTCTCGCCGTATTATCGAATTTATTCTTGACTTTCTCTCTATCTTTTTCAATTGCAAGATAGTCATGATATAATTCTATGTGAGTTATATATTCTGATTTTTCACTGATGTTTTTTTCTATAGATATTTTTACTTCGCGTGCTTTTTCGATGTCTTGATTCAAGGAGTGAATAGCTTCCACTGGAGTACCTATTAAATCCTTAAACACTATCTGGGTAAAGCCCTTCTGTTTGAGGAAAGAAAGAACTTCCTCTCCTTTTTCTTTAGATGTAAAAACAGAAAGATATGAAAATTGTTTATCCTGATTGATTACAGAAATATAAGACATATCTGTTTTCTCTTCTACTTCTGCTATTAAGTCTGCAACAGTAACAGCAATTGGGATTACCCCCATAAATAGTGTGGATTCTTTTGTCTGAGTCACTTCAATAGGGATATCGTAGTCAACCCAAGGTTGCAATGCCAACACATTAGTTTCACACTTGTTAATTTCATCCGCAACTTTATGAAGTTGAGATCCCAACTCTGTTACTTCTTCAACCTTTTTTTCAAAGATACTAGTGTCGCTTATTTCATCGTTATAGTCATTAATAGACATAGGACGTCTAATATGAAATAGTGGCTTTTTGAGAGGGCTATATTTCTCTAAAGTCTCAAGCGCTTCTTCTGTCTTATTCTTTTTTATATCTATATCAATAAGTCTGTCGTTTTCTGCATATATTTTTTTGCTTTCGATCAGCTCGACAGCACCCATATTCATTAGCGATGCAATAATAGGCTCATAACTATCATCTATCCCGATAATAGCAATTTTTTTCATACTAATTATTGACACGACTTCCCACTGTCCTTTCTATCACGTAAAATACTGCCGATTGCATGTGCTTCTCGCTCTTTTTTGCGAAGCTATCAGATTCTATATTCGCTCCGGAGATAATATCATCATATTGACTGTTGGCAATGCGCTCCCCTTCATTGATTAAATCATCATATTTTTGTTTCGCTTCTTTTTCGGCCTGTGCAATGTTTGCAGATGACATACGAGTTGCATCCTCTACCATCTTTTTTGCTTCCTTTTTTGCGTTAGAAATGAGATCTGCAGCATTCATTTCGTACTCTTTAATTCTTGTCAAATGCTCTGAAACCATATCGTTATCACCCCTTTTTCGATTAGGCGAAGTATTAATACTTCTACAACTACAGTATACTCTACTAGGCTATTCGCTTCTACATTCAAAACTAATATTATACTTCTTTATTATACAATATTTTTGATGATTTTTCAAGTACATTTTCAAGTTTATTTCTCAATAATTGTTTCAATTTTACATGTTACACTTAATAAAAAAAGTTCCACTATTAGGGAACTTTAGTTAAAATTGTTTTGAAAAAAGAACCAAAATTGGAGAATTAAAAGTGTCACAATTAAATAATAACAACCTATCCCACAGATCCAGTCATATCAATTTGCATTAGTTGATGAAGTTCGACAGCATACTCTAATGGTAATTCCTTCGTAAATTCATCTATAAACCCCATAACAATTATCTGGACAGCTTCGTTTTCTGACAAACCTCGAGACATCAAATAAAATAGTTTTTCACTCGAAATTTTAGAAACAGTTGCTTCATGTTCAATTATGGAATTATCATTAGAAATATCATTAGTTG
>CAYJGJ010000057.1:3129-3968 GCA_964370025.1 uncultured Oscillospiraceae bacterium | reverse complement strand
GAGAAGAAAGAAGAGAACTTTGCTGATGAAGTAGCAAAGCAATTAGGAAACTAATCTCAAGTTCGCATAGCAACTTGGAAACTAATTCCAAAAGTTTGCAAAGCAATTGGGAAATTAATTCCCAAAGTAGCAAAGCAACTCGGATAGTATATTTATAACAGAAGCTGGAAATATAATAAGGGAGTATTTACTTCTGAAGATATTAGTCTTGATTCTGTGAAATATCACAAATACAGAGTTTATATTCTACTATTATTGTACAAATTTACAATGGAATAGGGATTCCTATCCGTTATAATTGAAGATAATAGATATCGTATATAACAAGATCAATGGATTAAATCCAATAACATCATACAATATAAACTTAAACATATTAAGGCCCCAAGTGGCTTGATTTCATGATTTACTCATGTATTCAGGTTACTTGGGGCTTTTTTATATAATTTTATAAGTATCGCCATTTACCGTAGAATACCGTTACATATCGACAAAAGTTGAGTATTACTCAACTGGATAATTGAGTAATAGATAAGATTGAAATCTTTAGCGAAGTTACTCGCTTCGCGCTCTCTTTATAAAAAATGAATGGAAAATGGAGGAATTAATAATGATGAATAATATAGCGATAAGAGCAAATAATCCAAAAGGGATATTAAACGAAATAACATTTAAAAATAATACACACAAAGTGTTCTACACAGAAACAATACTAAAATGCAAAAATAATGATTCATATCATAAAGCACTCATTTATTGCTTAGGATGAATGAAGATACAAGGAGTCATTTTAGTAAAATATTTGATCTGGAAAAATCAGTAATAAAGCCCAACTGTAT
>CAYJGJ010000057.1:0-3119 GCA_964370025.1 uncultured Oscillospiraceae bacterium | reverse complement strand
TTCACAAGGGATGGATTACAAATGGAAGTGTTTCGTAAAGATTATGTGGGTTTTTTAACACAACACTATCCGTTGATTAATGAACTAACAATCTATGATAATATTGCACTACCTTTAAAATATTTAAAATATAGCAAGAAAGACACAGAAATAGCAGTTGACATGTGGTGTGAGAAATTGAATATAAGAAGATTGTTGAATTGTTTTCCAGAGGAATTGTCAGGAGGTGAAAAGCAACGTGTTGCTATGGCAAGAGCGATAGTAAAGCAACCTAAGTTATTTATTGCAGATGAACCTACTTCTGCAATGGATTATCAAAATACTAATATTGTATCGGAAATATTCAAATTGCTTAAGAAACAAGGAACTACTATAATTTTTGTTACTCATGATAGTATGAACTTACATCTAGCTGACAATAATTATATTATTGAGAAAGGAAATATTAATAATGAAAAATCTTTTACAAATTCAAGGGATTTCAAAGAGTTATGATAATTCCAAGGTGAAGAACGAAGTTTTAGACGAAATTGATTACACATTCTATGAAGGAAAATTCTATACTATTACAGGAAAAAGTGGCTCAGGAAAATCAACATTATTACATATTTTAAGTGGATTGTGTGCTCCAACAAAGGGAGAAGTGATTTTTCTAGACAAGAAGATTTTTTCTTTAAAGGAAGAAGAACTTTCTAATTTAAAGCTCAAATATTTTGGCTTTATTTTTCAAGCATTCCATCTTTTACCAGAACTATGTGCACTTGAAAATATATTGCTGCCTGTACATCTTAGCAATAAAAAAGTGGATCAAGAATATCTCAATCAAATACTGATCCATCTTAATATTGAAGATTTGAAAGAAAGATATCCCTTTGAATTATCAGGTGGAGAACAGCAACGCATTGCAATTGCAAGAGCAATGATTAATAAACCATCTGTTATTTTTGCAGATGAACCAACAGGAAATCTGGATGAGGTGAATAGTTCAGAAGTAATTCAGTTATTATTAGATTCTCAAAAAAAGTTTAATCAGACGATTATTTTAGTAACACATGATTTATCTATTGCAAAGAAAGCGGATATACAATTACGCATGAAGAATAAAAAAATCCATGAAATAAAATCAAATGACTAGACGTAGTACAATAAAAATGTAGAAAGAGGAATTTAATGAATGGTGAAAAAAATATCAGGAGGGCACTATCTAGAAAAGAAAAAAACAACAATCTTCGAATAGGAATGACGTGTTTACTCATTTTCGGAATTGTAACAATAATCGCACAATATATATATGTGACGACAAAAACGGAGACTTATTATACGGAATATGGCGCTTGGGAAAATGCAATCACGGATGTTGATGCAGTAGAGGTCAAAAGGTTAGAAGATGAAAATAAGGATGTTGGAATTATTTCTACGAATATCAATAGCATTTGCGATATCGATAATCAAAGTTTTCATATTGGTAGTATAAATGAAGAAGCAAGAACTTTAGGGCGTATAAAATTAATCGATGGAAATTGGGCGCAGGGAAATAAAGAAGTTGTATTAACTACGTTTATCAAGGAACAATTAGGTCCAGAAATAGAAGTAGGTGATATTATTTCGTTGCCAATCGAAGATATGGTTTCTGGCAAAACAGTAATTATGGAATATGAACTTGTAGGAATTGTTGAGCACTGGTATCGAAACTGGTCAGTAGAAGGTTTCGCAATGCCTGATATAATAATTTCTGATTTGGATCAATATGAAAGCACTAATTTCTTAATGTATCATCATGGGCAACAAGTACCAACGGAAATTATAAAAGAATTGACCTTTGAAAATTCGAATATATCTGTGATCTATAATAAGGACTCATATCAAGTTGCAAAAAGTATTGCCGATGATTATATTGAAACAGGGTTGATAGTATGGGGAATTTTAGTAATTGCAGCACTCATAACTTTTTACTTGCTTTCAGGAAACAAGAAAAGAGAACTATATAAAATTATGGTACTCCATGGAATTGGTGGTAACAGATTTTCTATTTACAAAATTGTCATGGGACAGGCACTATTTTTACTATTACAAGCAATCATAATTTCTATGGTTTTAGGGCTTGTGCTAGGTGGTATTTTACTACATAGTATTTTGGATATAGGGATACTACAAGGCTTGTTACAAGTTAATTGGTTATATATATTCATTATTGTTGGAGCGATAAGTTGCATCTATATTATAGGGTATATTCTTATTATAGAAAAAGGGTTGTCACTTAAAATTTATGCTGGAGCAAGCGAAGAGTCTATTAATATAGATGTGCGGACGATGCCTAAGCCTAATTTTAATAATAGAATTACTTTATGTTACTTATATACAAGACATTTGATTTTTAATCGTACCTATAGAATTTTTAGTATTTTAATTTCAGTAGTAATGATTACAGCAACTTTTCTATCCTTGATGGAGTTTATATTTAATTATACGTTATATACAAATGTAGTATCACGATCTGACTATACATATAACTTGATGATTTATGATAATGCTGAAGCGTTATCTCAAAAAGAGTTAGATTCTTTTCTTGAAATACCTAAAAAAATTATGCTTGATGAGCCTACGGTTGTAGGTTATAACAGAAAAACTCGAACTGTTGTGGCTGTTGGACAAAAGGCTTATGATATGATTGGGAGAACTCCTGAATATATCCAAGTTATCCACCCGCTGAAGGACGGGGTTATTTCTGACCACGAAATGGTTGACGTTATGATTGCGGAGTTTATAAATAAAGTTACAGGAAAAATGCTTGTAAAACCTTGTATCGTTATGTGTATTCCTTCACAAATTACAGAAGTGGAAAGTAGGGCAGTTGTTGACGCTGCAAAAAAAGCTGGGGCAAGAAAAATTTATTTAATCCACGAACCCTTGGCGGGGCTTCTTGGTGCTGGGGAAGATGTTTTTGAAGCAAATGGAAAAATGGTTGTTGATATTGGTGGCGGAACTACTGATATTGCTATTGTTTCCCTTGGTGGAGTTGTGAAAACTGACTCAATTAAAATGGCTGGAAATGCACTTGATGAGGCTATAATTAAATTTGTACAAAGTAAATATAAAGTTTTTATCGGTGAAAAAATGGC
>CAYJGJ010000056.1:0-4130 GCA_964370025.1 uncultured Oscillospiraceae bacterium | reverse complement strand
CACATAAGAATGTCGGTGTTTTTGGAGCGGGTAAAGTGTTGATCATGCCTGCTGCACAAGGTACAGGAGTAATTGCTGGATCTTCGGCTCGTGTTGTTTTGGAAGCTGCTGGCGTAAAAGACATAAGAGCTAAGTCTTTAGGTTCAAGTAATATAGGCAATATAGCAAGAGCGACTGTAGAAGGATTAAAAACACTAAAAACAGCAGAGTCTGTTGCAAAATTAAGAGGAAAAACAAAAGAAGAAATTCTTGGATAGGAGGAAAGCAAAATGGCAAAAATGTTAAAAGTTACATTAACTAAAAGTACTATAGGCGCTTCCCCTAAACAAAGAAAAGTAGTCGAAGCGTTAGGCCTTAGAAAAATGCATCATTCTGTTGAATTATCTGATACTCCACAAACACGTGGTGCAATTGTAAAAGTACAGCACCTTGTGACAGTACAAGAAGTATAAGCAGATAGGAGGGTGATATGAAATTACATGAATTAAAAGCACCAGAGGGTTCAACTAGAAACCGCAAAAGAAAAGGTAGAGGACAAGGTTCTGGACTAGGAACTACTGCCGGTAGAGGTATGCATGGGCAAAACTCTAGAAGTGGTGGCGGAGTTAGAATAGGGTTCGAAGGTGGACAAATGCCTCTTTTCAGAAGAATACCTAAAAGAGGTTTTACAAACAAGTGGGCTAAAGAATATGCAATCGTAAATGTTGAAGATTTGAACAGATTTGAAGATGGTCAAGTAGTAGACAGAGCAGTTCTTGAAGAAGCTGGTATGGTTAAGCAAGTCAAAGACGGAGTGAAGATTCTCGGAAATGGCGAATTAAATAAAAAAATTACTATTACTGCTGAGAAATTTACTAAAACAGCTGTAGAAAAAATACAAGCTGCTGGAGGAAAAGCAGAGGTGGTTGCAAATGGAGATGTTTAAGACACTTTCCCAAGCGTGGAGATTGCCTGAGATGAGAAGTAAAATTATTTTTACTTTTTGTATGTTGGTTATTTATAGAATAGGTTCACACATACCTGTTCCTGGAATGAATCAAGAGCAACTGGCAGGTGTATTTTCTGATGAAATGGGTATATTCGAGATGTTTGATTTCTTCTCGGGTGGTGCGTTCAGTAACTTTACTATTTTCGCACTAAGTATTACTCCATACATTACATCTTCAATTATAATTCAACTTCTTACGATGGCATTCCCATACTTCCAAGCATTATCCAAAGAAGGTAATGCTGGAAGAAAGAAGATTGCAAGAATTACTAGATTCTTAACTATTATATTGGGGTTCGCGCAAGCAATAATGCTTACACTTGGTTTATTCAGTAGTGCTATGGTCGATGATAGTGTCGGTACACTTATCGTAATCGTCTTAGTTCTTACTGCAGGTACAGCGTTCTTGATGTGGTTAGGTGAACAAATCAACGAAAGAGGCGTTGGAAATGGTATATCTCTAATTATCTTTAGTGGTATTATCTCTACATTGCCTGCTGGAGTAATCGAGCTTTTCACTTCTATGACTACAGAAGGTAGTGGAATAACAATTATTACAGTGCTTATTTTCGCTGTACTAGCTTTGCTAGTAATCATGGGCATAATCATGATTCAACAGGGCACTAGAAAGATTCCAGTGCAATATGCGAAGAGAGTAGTTGGTAGAA
The DNA here is from genome assembly GCA_964370025.1 of uncultured Oscillospiraceae bacterium. Classification (GTDB taxonomy): domain Bacteria; phylum Bacillota; class Clostridia; order Peptostreptococcales; family Anaerovoracaceae; genus CAYJGJ01. Next base: position 2,474 of record CAYJGJ010000056.1, on the reverse strand, counting down.
AAATGTATGGTGGACAATCTACACATATTCCTATCAAGGTAAACCAAGCGGGAGTAATTCCTGTAATATTCGCTATGTCTTTATTGCAATTCCCACTGACTATCACTATGTTGTTTCCTAATGATAGTGAGTTTACGGACTTCGTTACAACATGGCTTTCTCCTGCGGGAGAAGTTGGTGTGTGGATATATAGTACTCTAAGCGTAATTTTGATTATATTCTTTACATACTTCTATACAGCTATGTCGTTTAATCCTATGGAAGTTGCGGCTAATATGAAGGCTAATGGTGGCTTTATCCCTGGAATTAGACCAGGTAGGGCTACTGTAGAATACCTTAACAAAGTTATGACAAGATTATGTTTAGTTGGAGCATTGTTCTTAGCTCTAGTAGCTATTATGCCAACTCTCGTATCTTCACTTACACCTTTGAACATTGCATGGGGGGGAACATCGCTATTGATTGTAATAGGGGTTGCACTTGATACAATGCGTCAAATTGAAAATCAAATGTTGATGAGAAACTATGAAGGCTTTTTGAAGTAGGAGGAAGTTCGTAGAGATGTTAAATGTTATTTTGATAGGTCCTCCTGGAGCAGGAAAAGGGACTCAAGCAGTAAAAATTCTAGACAAGTATGGAATTCCGCACATTTCAACGGGTGATATATTTAGAGCTAACATAAAAAACAAGACTCCACTAGGTGTAAAAGTTACTGAATACTTAGACAAGGGAGAGCTTGTACCAGATGATCTTGTGATCGATATTGCGATATCTAGATTAGAAGAAGACGATTGTAAGAACGGCTTCTTATTGGATGGATTCCCAAGAACGATATATCAAGCGGAGAAACTGGACGATTACTTTAAGAATAACGGTTTTAAACTCAACATAGTGTTGAATATTATGACCGATAAAGAAGAATTGATATCTAGAGCATCTATGAGAAGAGTTTGTAAATCGTGCAACACTACTTATCATTTGAAAAATATGCCTCCTAAAGTCGAAGGCATATGCGACAAGTGCGGTTCTGCAGTTATTCAAAGAACAGATGATCAACCGGAAACTGTGAAGAATCGTCTAGATGTATATACTTCGCAAACTGCACCTTTAGTAGAATATTACTCCAACCAAGGAAATTTAGTGAATATCGATGGTGCTAGAGAGCTGGAAGATGTTTTCTCTCAAATCGTCGATGCGATAGGTAAATCTATATGATAATCATTAAATCTAAAAATGATGTAGATTTGATGAGAGAAAGTGGCAAAGTTACAGGCTTTATACTCTCAGAACTTAAGAAAGTTATTAAACCTGGTATATCGACTATGGATATAGATGATTATGTCGATTCGGTAATCAAAAAGAATAATATGATCGCTGCATTCAAGGGATATAATGGATTTCCTGCGAGTGCCTGCGTTTCAGTAAATGAAGAATTGATACATGGCATTCCTAGCAAAGACAAAATAATCAATTCGGGAGATATTGTAAGTGTAGATATAGGATGCATTTATAAGGGATGTTTCACAGATGCAGCAAGAACATATGCTGTCGGAGATATTTCTACTGAAAAAGCTAATCTTATAGCTGCTACAGAAAGTTCTTTTTTTGAATGTTTGAAGTATTGTAAAGTTGGAAATAGAATTTCTGACATATCGCATGCTATTCAACTAGAAGTAGAAAGTAACGGATTCTCCATAATTAGAGATTATGTGGGACATGGAGTTGGCAAAAAACTTCACGAGGATCCACCTATTCCTAATCATGGCAATCCCAATAGAGGGGCTAGATTGGCTCCGTTTATGACATTGGCCATAGAGCCGATGACTGCTATAGGCGATTACGAAGTCGATGTGCTCTTGGATAACTGGACGGTTGTCACCGTAGATGGTTCTCCAACCGCGCATTATGAAAATACTGTTTTAATAACGGATGGTGAGCCGGAGTTATTGACTTTGTGGCAATAACTGAAATAAAATTCGCTTGTTAAAGTTTTAAGATGAAAGGTGTAATAGTATGGCAAAAAAAGATGTCATAGAAGCTATGGGAACTGTGGTAGATTCTTTACCGAATGCAATGTTTAAGGTAAAACTTGAAAATGGGTATGAGGTACTTGCACATATTTCGGGCAAAATTAGAATGCACTACATAAGAATACTTCCTGGGGACAGTGTGAAAGTTGAACTTTCGCCTTACGATTTGACTCGCGGTCGAATAATATGGCGTGATAAATAATTGGATAGACTTTGGAGGAATAATAATGAAAGTAAGATCATCAGTAAAACCAATTTGCGATAAATGCAAGGTTATAAAACGAAATGGAAAAGTAATGGTTATCTGTGAAAATCCAAAACACAAACAAAAGCAAGGTTAATTAATTTAATTAATAAGTTGTTTATAATATAAATTTAAGATTGCGGATTAGTAGTGCAATTTATAAATTTTTATTTAATATCGGATAGTAATGACCGAGCTTA
>CAYJGJ010000055.1:0-5208 GCA_964370025.1 uncultured Oscillospiraceae bacterium | reverse complement strand
ATTAAATGCTCAGTTAGAAATTAACATCATACTTAGAAATATTGATTCATATAATAGCAACGAGGAAAAATTCACCGAAGATATTTTATTGTTAGAAAATGATATTACTGAAGCAAATAAACAAATCGAAAGTATTAGTTTGCAGATTGAAGAAGTTAAAAATGAAAGTATCAATTTAGATTCTATTTCTGAGGACACTCATGCTTTATTATTAAAGAAAATAGAGGAAATTAGTGAAATAAAAGGGAAGTTTGATATCAATAGGGAAAATATGCAGTTTCTCGAAAAAGATGAAACTCGTATTTTGGCAGAAATAGAAATTGCAAATTCTAAACTTGATGATAAAAAAATAAAGTTAGAAGAATTGTTACAAAAAGAACGAACGACGCAATCTGATTGTAAGGAAACGTCGAGCTTGCTAGAAAAAGAAATTTCGATATACAACGATTATATCAGTAAGAATGCTAATTCGATTTCAGCAATAGACGAAAGCAAAAACCTTTCATTCCAATATAGAAGCAACCTAGAATCTAAAAGACAAGAGATACGTACTCTCGAAAACATGATTCAATCTATGAAATTAAGAAAGGAACAGATAGACGTAGAGCAGGCCGATGTCCATGTAGAATTGCAAGAAGTTAAGAAAGATATTTCTACATTAGAAGATGATATTTCTAATAACGAAGGAGTATTTTTTGACGAAAAAGAAACTCTTAATGTATTGACAAAAGACTTGCTTAAAAAAAGACAAGAAGAACAAGAATTAAGAAAAAATATAGAACAAATCAATATTACACTAAGTAGACATGAAACTCGTAAAAAGACTATAGAAGAGATGGAGTCAAACTACGAGGGATTTAGCCTGGGAGTTCGTAACTTGATGAATGCTAAACTTAGTGGTGTCAGAGGTGTAATCACTGATTTGATAACCGTACAAAGTGGATATGAGGTTGCAGTCGAAACAGCACTTGGCGGAAGTATTCAAAGTATAGTTTGTGATAATGATGAAGTGGCGAAAAAATCTGTCAAGTATTTGAAAGACAACAAAGCTGGAAGGCTTACGTTTTTACCGATATCTTCTATACGTTTTAACAAGACGAATTTAGATTCGAATATTAAAGCGGAAAAAGGATTTAAATGTATAGCCACAGAATGTATTAAATATGATAATGAAATTGAAAATATTGTGTCTTATCTTTTGGCGAGGGTAATAATAGTCGAAGATATGGATTGCGCTGTTAGATTGTCAAAAAAAGTGCAAGGTGGTATGAGGATTGTTACGCTTGACGGTGAAATCGTCAATAGCAGTGGAGCAATTACCGGCGGCAAATACAAAAATTCATCTGCTAATCTATTAGAACGAAAAGCGGAAATTAATAGATTATCGTCTCAAATCGTTGAGTTTGAAACCGAAAAAACTAAGAAAGATATTTCTCTTAAACAGATGATAGATGATATCTCAAAAATGAGTGTGTTATCGCAGCAAAAAACTGAACTGATCAATTCAATGGAAATAAAATTGCATCAAATTAAGAATGAAAAAGCAGAAAAAGAAAAGAAGCTTTCCTCTCTACTCGATAATAATAAATATGAATTGGAAATCATAAATATTGATGAGGAGCTTGTTAGAGCTAAAGATGAGATAGCACAATATGAACTAACAATTGACAAATTGAACATTATGATTGAGGAAACTGGAATTAACTATGAAAAGTTAATCCAGGATACAGATGGCTATAAAGAAGTTATAGAAAAACAAAATGAGATTGTTACTACGATCAAAATTAATGTTTCGAATTTTGAAAATGAAATAAGAAGCATAGCAATCACTAAAGATCTTCTTAAAGATGACATAAAAGAAATAGAATCTGAACTTGAAGTAAAGTCTGAGCAAATCTCGAATATTCATCTCAAAAGAGACGAAATATCAAGAGATACAGGAAATGAAGACAATATTAATGCATTGATAAAAGTTAAAGAGGATCTAGAAGAAGAAATTAAGATAATTAGCGAAAAAAGAAGAGAAGTTTCAACCCGATTAGAACAAGTATCTGAAGAAGAAAAATACATTTCTAGTAAGCTTAATTCTTTTACAGATCAAAAATATCAGATAGAATTGAAGAGAACTAAGAACACGACTCAACTGGAGAATATCAAAGATAGACTCTTCGATGAATTTGAAATGTCGTATGCACAAGCATTAGACTTAAGAATTAAAGATTTTGTAATGAGCAGTGCTACGACGGAGAACAGAAAGATAAAAGAAGAACTAAGAGAACTAGGCTCAGTAAATATCGGTTCTATAGAAGAATATGACAACACTAGCAAGCGATACGAATTTCTAACTACAGAAAGAGAAGATGTTGTTAGTGCAATTGATGGTTTGACACAGATAGTTAAAGAATTAGATTCTGAAATAAAAACAAAGTTTAAGACTAACTTCGATAAAATCATAACTAATTTTGAACAGATATTCAAAGAGCTTTTTGGTGGTGGCCATGCACAGTTGCTATTAGAAGATGAAGACAATCCTCTTGAATCTAACATTGAAATAATAGCTCAACCTCCAGGTAAGAAATTGCAAAATATAAACTTACTTTCGGGTGGAGAAAAATCGATGACTGCTATTGCGCTTATGTTCGCGGTACTCAAAGTAAAACCCACCCCATTTTGTGTGCTTGATGAGGTTGAGGCTGCACTTGACGATGATAATATTGAACGATTTGCACATTATTTGCGCAACTTTAAAGAAATTCAATTTGCACTAGTAACGCATCAAAAAGCAACTATGGAATATGCAGATGTTCTTTATGGTGTTACTATGGCAGAAAAAGGTGTCTCGCAATTACTTTCATTGAAATTGAATGACAAATTTGATTTATAAGCTTAAAATTCAGGATGCTAAGGAGGAATTTGTGCAAATATTAAACGAAAACAAGGGGTTTTTTGGAAAACTTTCGGAGAGAATTGGAAATGTATTGATGGCATATCCTAAAATCGACGAAGAGTTATTCGATGAACTTGAGGAAGTACTCATTACTTCTGACATTGGAATGAACCAAATAATGAAAATCATGGATTCACTAAGAGAGAATATTAAGGGAAAAAGACTGTCCTCATCTGAAGATGTAAAGGATGAGATTGCCTTGATTGTTTCTGGAATGATGGATAAACAAGAGAGAATGAAAGTTTCTAATAATTCACCTCTCTTTATCATGATGATAGGAATTAACGGTGGTGGAAAAACAACAACAGTAGCAAAGCTTGCTAATTCTTTCGTAAAAGAAAATAAGTCAGTATTAGTTGCTGCTGCGGATACATTTCGAGCTGCAGCATCAGATCAACTGTCAATTTGGGCGGAGAGAATAGGCGTGAATATAATTAAACATAAAGAGGGCGCAGATCCATCCGCCGTAATATATGATGCGATCCAGTCAGCAAAAGCGAAAGGGATAGATGTACTTATCTGTGATACTGCCGGTCGACTGCACAATAAAAAGAATCTTATGTCAGAATTGGAAAAAATGAATAGGGTAGTTGCGAGAGAATACCCTGAGGCTACTACTGAAGTATTGCTGGTACTCGATGCAACTACGGGCAAAAATGCAATTTCACAGGCACAGGAGTTTTCTCAAATAGCAGATGTTTCTGGAATTGTTCTCACTAAATTGGATGGTTCGGCAAAAGGTGGAATTGCTATTACGATAGCGGACGAATATGATATCCCCATTAAATTTATAGGTGTGGGTGAAAAAATTGAGGATCTTAGAGTTTTTGATCCGATGGAATTTGGAAAAGGTGTAATATATGGCTAAACCGATAGTGGCAGTAGTTGGAAGACCTAATGTAGGAAAATCGACATTTTTTAATAAAATTGTGGGTTCTAGAATGTCTATAGTAGAAGACACTCCTGGCGTCACAAGAGATCGAATCTATGCAGAGGCAGAATGGAATGGAAAACAGTTTGATCTTATCGATACAGGTGGGATCGAGCCTGAAAGCAACGATATAATTCTTTCTCAAATGAGAGAGCAAGCACAGATTGCTATGGATATGGCAGATGTAATAGTTTTCATTGTAGATGGAAAATTTCCAATTACGCATGCTGATAAAGAAGTTGCAAATATGCTAATGCGAAAGCAAAAAGATATCGTTTTATTAGTGAATAAAATTGATAATCCCAAAGTATTACCAGAAGACTATTACGATTTTTATGAATTTGGATTAGGTGAGCCGATTCCAATTTCTGCAGTCAATATGCTCAACTTAGGAGACGTTTTAGATACTATTGTAGAGCGTTTTCCCGCCAACATAGAAGAGGATGTCGATGATACTATCAAAATTGCAATGATAGGAAAACCTAATGTTGGAAAATCTTCTCTAGTAAATGAGTTATTGCAAGAAAATAGACTGATAGTCTCAGATATCGCAGGAACTACAAGAGATTCTATAGATAGCCCATTTGAACATGAAGGGATAAAATATACGCTTATAGACACAGCTGGTATAAGAAGACGAAATAGAGTAAACGAAAACATTGAAAGATACAGCGTAATACGCGCAATAGCTGCTATCGAAAGGTGTGATGTATGTTTGCTTATGATAGATGCTACTGAAGGTGTAACGGAGCAAGATAAAAAAATTGCTGGCATAGCACATGAAGCAGGTAAGGGGATAGCAGTAATAGTAAACAAGTGGGATTTGGTAGAAAAAGAAACAAATACTATGCGAGACTTTGAGCGAAAGATTGAGTCTGAACTTCAATTTATGTCTTATGCACCAATCCAATTCATTTCTGTTTTAAAGAGACAAAGAATTGATAATGTAATGAGTATTGCAAGACTGGTAGCGGAGAATAGAGCTATGAGAATATCGACCGGTCAATTGAATAGTTTGATTACAGATGCTACGATGATGAAGCAACCTCCTTCGGACAAAGGTAAGCGATTGAAGATTTATTATGCGACCCAAGTAGGTGTAAAACCGCCATTATTTTCATTCAAGATTAATTCTAGAAGCTTGATGCATTTTTCATATTCTCGATATTTGGAAAATCAAATTAGAAAAAATTATGGTTTCGTTGGAACTTCGATTAAATTCGTGTTTAGAGAAAAGAATGAAAATCAAGAGTAGTAACACTTGCGATACAAATAGTTCACTCGAACTCTACATGTAAAATAAATTTTAAAATTACTGTTATAGTGTGGT
>CAYJGJ010000054.1:0-5260 GCA_964370025.1 uncultured Oscillospiraceae bacterium | reverse complement strand
GCTGCATCGGATGGATTTATGTGGGGAGCCATTGGAGGAAGTGTAAGTGGTGGAGATTTAACAGCAGGCAGTGTCTTTACAAGTATTGCAACAAGTTTCGTGTTAGGAAATACGGGTGGTGGACAAGCTGATGACGTTTCTAATACAATTATTAATCAGACTAAAAAAGCAGATTTTTATGTCAAGCCAAATGGAGATGTTATACCATCTACGGGGGATAGGTATATGCCAAGTGAAGCAGATTATTTAGAATCAACATTTCAAAATAAAACTACACCAAAACGAGAAACTGGAGAACCTACATATTTTTCGTTTGATAGGTTTGAATCACCACAGTCAGGAAAATTACAAGTCCCACATGATGCAGCTGTTGTTGGAGAGTTCGACACACTACAAATTATCGATGATATACATGTTCCAAAAGGTAAGTGGGGAGAGGCTGATTGGTTAGAACCAGTAACGAAAGATTTTCCATAATATGGAGAGGGTGGTGCGACACAAGTAATTACATATAGCAATATTAAACTAGATAATGTAAAAGATTTAAGGAGGTAATGTATGAGATTTCCAGATGAAAAAAAAGGTGATATTGAAAGGTGTTGTGAAATAGTAAAAAAAGAACTTTTAAATCACGATATAAATGTAGAGAAGGAGCTTTTGATAGAGATAAGTTATAAAATTATGGGGATATCAGGCTCAAAAGGAGGGGATTATTCTAGTAAAATCATTCAAGCATTTGCAGAAGTGTACATTCCAGAAATTTTGATTAAATATAATAAATTAGAAGAACTTAGGAGAAAAGTAGAGTAATGATAAATGAGTACTGAGGTCTGTAATGCTTACTATGAAGAAATCCCCTAAAAAATGGAGTTCATAAAGAAGGGAGTGTTGTCAATTCTCCATAGGAAGTTGTAGACACAGATACAGTTTTGGATATGGTACTGACTGCAACAAGTGGAGGAACAATATCATTAGGAAGTATTCTTAATTGCAATTTTTTGTTTTAACTTGACATCATCGTACTGATTTGATACTAAAATAAAAAATCACATATCCAAAAATAAAATCTTGTGATTACAAGAGGACGAGAGAAACCCTCTCACTTAGCTAAGTTGTACTTAGTTGGGTGGGAGGGTTTTTGTATTGCAAATGTTGATTTATACTTAAAACTGACCCAAGGGGGGGATTTTACTTGACAATCAACAGCAAAATCACTTTATATCATTATCATAGTCATGAGTTTACTCAGATGCGTCTTAATTCAGTAAAGTTTTGTTGTTAATAATTTCTGGCAGTAAATAGATACTTAGATGAAAGAAATTCTTCTGGCTCGGAATATGGTGAGTTAGCCGATGAATTAGGTTTTAGAGCTGGTGTGGAATGTATTAGTGAAGATAGTGTACAAGGTATGGTTGGATAAAAGAGAGCAAGCAATTGCAAAGGGGAAGGCAAGTAAATGAAAAGAGTAATATAAAGTCAGAAAATTAATGTGCTAAGTGAATGTAGACATTTAATTTTGAAAATAGTATTATTAAGAGAAGAAAACTAATCTCGAAGTTGTGGAGAAGAAAACAATTTCGAGAAATTTACGTAATGATTGGAGAATCAAAATGAAAGATATATTTTTGTTGTACGACACTTGTTGCATGTATGAAATTGTTCTTTTGAATTATTTTATGCAATGTACAAAGGCAGAGGTTCTGTTTGTTTCAGTAGATGGAGATCCTATAAAAAGTATGGAGGGATATCAAATCAGTGTGAATGGATCTATTGATGAAATAGATATGAGCACAGTTCGTAGCTTTACTGTAACAGGTGGTCATATTAGCAATATCAATATTTGCAGTGTAAAAAAAATCATTTCAAATCTAAAGGCGCGAAATATTCTTATTGGCGGAATTTGTGCAGGAGTTGATTTGCTAGATGAAGTTGGAATATTATCTGATTTAGAAAGCACACATTCACAAGATGTTGATATTATCAAAGATAAGAGGGTTGTGACGGCACGTGCCAATGCTTATGTGGATTTTGCTATTGAAATGGCAAAAGACCTTAAGATGTTTGAAGATGAAAATGATTTACAAGAAACAATTAATTTCTTTAAATATCATCATCGAATGTAATAAGCAATATCTGTATTTCGGCGATCTATAAACTTGTATAATGGAAATGAGGTTAAAATGAAAAAGTTTTTATGTATTATTGTAGTTTTTGTAACATTGCTCTCAGGGTGTGGTATTAGTTCTGTAATATCTATGAACAATATAAATGTTACTGCTGGAAAAGCAAAATTAGTATTTATAGCACCTGATGGCACTCTAACAGGGATACTCGAAATAACAACGGAAGAAGATGTTAACGAAGGGTCTCCCGTTACATTACCTATAGAAAAGGGAACTAATCGAATTAAACTTGTAGCTGCTGATGAAGCTAACATTGAATATGAGTTAAACATTGAAAAAGGTGTTTATTCAGTGGTCGGTATGTAACTATAAAAAATAGTTAGAATCAAGCCGAATGGAGAGCCTTACACATTGACTGAAGGGGAATGCGTGGTCGTGCCAGTGATTACAAAAATAGAAGTGCGAATACTAGACTTATGCTAGAAAGTTATCAGGTTAGCGGGATTAGGAGGAAAAATGAAAGTACTATTATTACATTTAAGTGATATACATTTTGAAAAGAATGAAGATATTTCTATTCAAAACATAGAAGGAATTGCAAGGTATTAAATACTATAGAAAAGTGTACAGTTATGGTGATTATTCTTTCTGGAGATATTGCAAATTCAGGTAGGCAATCCGAATATAATACGGCATATAAATTTTTAAGTAATTTAAAAAGTCAAATTAAAAGGAAAATAGATAGTATTGATATAAAGGGTGTAATTGTGCCTGGCAATCATGATGTAGACTATAGTAAAGGAATGATGCAACATAGCGAAATGCAGGAAATATTTAAACAGGGAATGCAAGATACTCATATTGCTAGTGAAATTAAAAAAATGAATGCTTTTTATAATCATGCTAAGGGACTAAATTGTTTTTCTGACAAGACTAGCTTGATTTGTATCAAGGAGTTTTCTTTTGGAGATACAAAAATATAATTTAATCTAATTAATACTGCAGCTTTTTCTTCAAAAGATGAAGATCAAGGGTTTCACTAAAAAGTGAATTTTTTGTAGGGGTGCTAGATTTGAGTACTAGAGAGTATCGGATTTTAAGATATGAATGGGTTTTAAGAAATAAAATATATGTTAAAAAAAGTGATACATCATCTAGTTTAAGTAGAAATAGATATAATAAATATCAGTTAAAACCAAAACCAGAGTATATGGATGAAATTCTTTGTGATAAAAAATACATGATTTCATCAAGTATATTGGATTATTATGTATTCCCAACACTTGAGGAAGAAATTACTAAAGAGAAACGAATAGGAAAAGAGCTTTCAGAGATAGAACAGTTTATCAAAGAAATAAAACAGAAAAAAAAGCTTATTATTATTGGTAGAGGTGATGCAGGTAAAAGCACTCTTTTAAAAGCTTTGTTTAATGCACTGATTGAATCTAAAGTGGTGATATTAATATGTGCGGATGATATTAGAAAAGAATATGAGTATACAATAAAATCAGCTTTTGAAGAGTGCTACTCACATGAAGCGGTAGAATATGAAAAATTCAAGCAAGTACCACCAGAAGATAAAATACTGCTTATCGATGATATTGATAGGTTAGAAAATCATGTTATAAAAGAAATATTGATAAATGCAGAAAATGATTTTTCAAATATTATATACACTTGTGGAAAACTTGTAGAGTTAGATGTGGCAGAACGAATAAAAATTAATGTGTTAGAAGATGAATATACAAGGTATATAATGCAACCGTTATATACAGATAAAAGGAAAAAGCTAGTTTCTGCAATTGTGAAAATATTAGTACAACAAGATGAACGAGTACAAGGTAATATTATAAAATTATTATGCGATGCGTTGGATAAGCAAAAAAATCTATTTAGAATGGATCCTGATTTTATTGTACAATTTGTAAAATACTATTGTAATAATATTGGCGAAACGATACAGAATGATGGTGAGATTTTTAGTAAAGTCTTTGAAGCTAATATAGTTTCATTGTTAAAACCTAACGCAAAAACATTAAATGTTGATAAAATATTGATAGTTTTAGATAAAATTGCATATGGTATGCATTGTAGTAAGATATATCCAATGAATCAAAAAGATATTTTAAAGATAATTTCAGTGTATAACGAAGAATTTGATTCAGATGTAAATTATGTGGATTTTCTCAGTATAGTTGTGGGCTCAAAAATATTTGTAGAAAAAGAAACAAATTATCATTTTTCTGAAAAAAGTTACTTGGCATATTTTGTGGCTAGAGAAATCAAAAGAAGATGTATTGAAGATCAAGACTTTAGCGAATTTGAAAAGACGCTAGAGTTCTCTTGTTATGGTATAAATTCGGACATATTGCTTTTCGTCACATACATAACAGATAACTTGAATTTGATTAAATTAATAATGCAAAAAGCGGAAGCGTATACGGAAGAATGGTACAAATTTTCAATTAATCCAATTTCTATTCCGTATTTGTCGGATGTAGGGCGATTAAAGGTAGAAGAGGCAAATTTATCTGATAAGGATGAAGCTGAAAAGGCGGAAATAGAACGAGAAAAACAAATTGTTCAGGAGGAAGAAAAACAAATAGAGCATAATTTGTATTTGTACAATGAGGACAGTTGAGCTTACAGCAATGAATAAAATTATTAGAGCGTTATCTTCAATTAGTATTATTTCAAGAACATTACCAAGCTTTGAGCATATGATGAGAAAAGCAGACAAAGAAAAATGTGTCATGTTGATATATTCATTGCCATTGAAGATTTTCAGTGTTTGGGCGGAATCAGTCGAGGCAAATAAAATTGAATTAATTGAAGAGATAAAAAACTTGCATGAATGGGATTATCGAAAAGAAAAAATAAAGTTAAGTGATGACGATATTATAAATTATCTGAGATGGGAATCTATGTCATTATTGATGGAGTTAATGAATTCAGCAATTGGGAACGCTACAAAATCCAATACATTTAAATATATAGATGGCTTTAAATATATACAAAATCCATTGTATAATATTGAGCATCTTATGGCAGTAGGAAAGAATGATTCGGTAAAAGACTTTACTAAGGAAGTCGAAGCATTATTTTTAGAGCAGAAAAGTCTTTTTGCAAGACTAATG
>CAYJGJ010000053.1:0-5345 GCA_964370025.1 uncultured Oscillospiraceae bacterium | reverse complement strand
AATAGCATTGTTCGCAATACTAATTGCTCCAGCATTAGTGCCACCGCCTCGTCTGACAGCACCTTGAACCTTTATATTATGGGTTTCACCTATTTTATGTGCATATTTAATAAACTCCGGATTTGCAATATAGCTTTCATCCATGTACCTAATTTGAACTCCACCTTTAAGTCTTGATTGCGCAACACTAGGATTAACAGCTTTGTCATCGGCAGGAGAACCTTCAAACACTATTGCTAGATTAGGTTTTACACGATTTGTTACAACTGCTGCGCCTCTTAATCCAGTCTCTTCTTGCGTTGAAAATGTTCCAACTACTTCTACGTTTAGCTTTGCATGTATCAACCTTTTCATGGTCTCTACTACACATGCACAACCGATTCTATCATCAAAAGCCTTTCCAAGGAAGACTCCTCTTTTCTCATCATATGAAAACTGCGCCTCTGGGATGATCGGATCTCCTATGCTTATTCCCATATCTTCTACAACTTCTTTTCTATCTGTAGCGCCAACATCAACCCTTAGTGCTTCAATACTCAATTTATCACTTGCTCTTTCCGCTGCTGTTAAAAAGTGGGGTGTTTTTGAGTTAATCAATCCTCTTATTTTTTCACCGTGTTGCGTGCGTATAATTACAGGGTGTGCGGGAAGGTTAGAGATTACGAAATGCCCCAAGGCATTAATGGCAATTAGTCCGTTTTCGTCAATAGACTGAACCATAAATCCAACCTCATCAGTATGAGCATCAAGCATTATTATAGGCTTATTTTCACTAGGATTAGAAGGATATCTCATATAAAGATTGTTCATCGCATCTATCTCAAGATCAAATCCGTCGCTGTAATTTTTGATTGTCTTTACAACTTCTTCCTCAAATCCGCTAGGACCAAAGGCATTTGATAGTTCTTCAAACATTTTGATATTAAACATATTTTCTCCAGTTTTAAACAAGTAATTCTGCCGGAGGATTTTCATCCTTCCCTTTTACTTCAAATACTTTTGCAAACATTTCTTTCTCGTTAGAATTCAAACTTGTAGCTGCACTTAGGACTACTGCCGTAATTCTCTTTGGATTCACTTTCGTTAAAAACCCTTTAATCGCGGGTGGAGATGTATTCGCCCATAGTGGAAATACAAGTATAATTTCCTCGGATTCTTCAGGTTCTTGATAGTTCACTTCTAAAATAGTACCTTTGGAAGCTAAGGCTCCTCCCTTTACAAAACTAACAGGGCCAGACCAATCTTTATTGTCGTCGATTTTTCTAGCATCTACCCCCAAATGGTCGGCTAGTTTTTTAGCTATTGAATGTGACTTACCTGTCCTAGTAAAATAATATACTTGCATTTTATTCTCCTTTTTCAAGTTAGCACTAAAGCTTAAATTGCGTCACAAGATTTTGTAGTGAATTTGCTTCAGCAGCAAGTTCTTGACTTGCCGCTGCACTTTCCTCGCTAGTAGCTGTATTAGTTTGAACCACGTGAGAAATTTGCACGATTCCGCTCGATATCTCTTTGATTCCAGTGGATTGTTCTTCTGTTGCTTTCGCAATTTCATCTATAGTGACAATCATTTGCTGAACCTTGTCAGCAAGTTCTTCGAATGATTCACTCGCCTTAGTAGCAACTTCATATCCTGAATTAACTGCGCTAGAAGATTGCTCGATAAGTTGTGTGGTATTCTTTGCAGCTTCGGAAGATTTTTGAGCTAAACTTCTAACCTCGTCAGCAACTACGGCAAATCCCTTGCCCGCGCTTCCAGCTCTCGCTGCCTCTACCGCAGCATTAAGAGCTAAAATATTTGTTTGGAATGCAATATCATCAATTACCTTAATTACCTTACTTATATGTTCTGAAGTAGAAGAAATATCTTGCATCGCACCTAGCATCCTTTGCATGTCTTCAAGTGTAGAAGCTGTAACATCCCCCGACAAAACAGCCATATTGTTCACTTTTTTTGCATTTTCGGAGTTATCTGAAATTTGCTCCGAAATTTGGTGTAAACTAGTTGACAGTTGATCTATACTACTAGCTTGGTCGATAGCTCCGTTTGCAAGAGCTTGCGCTCCATTTGCAACCATATCCACGCTTTCGTTTATTTGGCTTGCGGAAATCGCAACTTGAGAAAGTGCGTCTCTAACGGAATGTGTCATCTTGTCTAACGAGTTATATAATTCAGCCCAATCGCCTAAGTAAAGTTTCGATGCCCCGATATCTACATTCCATTCTCCATTTGCTATTTTGCTAAGCATCTCTACAAGAACTTTATTCAATGAAGATAAATTTACTTGCATATGATTAAAAGTGTCGCTGAGTTGACCAACCTCATTGTTGACTTTTACATCGATATCAAAGTCAAAGTTTCCATTTGAAATGTATTCCGCCGCTTGCATAACCTCGGATAGTGGTTTAGCAACAGATTTTTTTATCATAGACTGCGTAAAAAATCCTATCAGTACAATCAATATAATACCAGCGATTGATGAATTTCTATATGACACTGCAAGCATTTCATCATTAGTAGTCGAAGGCACTCCTGCAAAAAGTATGCCTGTTATTTCTCCGTCTTCATAATACGGAAAATATGCGGAAAAGTGATTTACGCCTAAAACCTCAACTTCACCCGTATAGGATTCGCCCTCGTTCAAAACAATCTGTGCAATCTCTGCGCTTACAGCCGTTCCGATAGCTCTTTCTCCGTCCGAAATAATAGTTGTAAATGCCCGAATTTCACCTTCAAATATTGTAAATTCATATCCAGTATCCGCTTTTAATCTATCTAATATTGCATTTATATCCTCACCATCTTTATCTTCAATCTCTGATAATTCGTGTTCCACTAAATTAATGCCACTTTCACACTGTGCATACAATAATTCATTTACATTTTCTCGAGTAGAAAGAGTACTCATGATCGTCATTACGAACACAACTACCACGATGACGATAGCGATTAAAGCCATGAATTGATTAGCTAGTTTGCCTTTTTTCTTTGGATTTGTTTTTTGCATTTTTTTACCTTTTACTATTTCAAGTTCTATATATATTACTCTTATTATCGTATATTTCATCACAAAAGTAAATCAAAATGTATAAATTTAACAAACTTACATAAATTCAATGAAAACAGAATGCTATGGGACAAAAAAATGACGAGAGAGCAAAATGCTGCCTCGCCATAGAGATTTTTAATAGTATCGCACATACTTTAATCTTTACACTGATCTTTTTCACTATGTTAAGAAGAATAATGATAATTGTGGTACATATGTGATTATCATCAATGCAAGTATTGCAACTATGAAAAATGGAATGATATATTTGAACATGCTTTCCATTTTGATTTTAGCCACTGCCGCACCTACAAATAAGTTACATCCATAAGGAGGTGAACATAAGCCTAAAGCTAAGTTAACTGCCATAATTACCCCAAAGTGAATAGGATCTACGCCTAATGAATTCATGGTTGGAAGTAACATTGGAGCCATTACAATTATTGCCGGAACAGTATCTAAGAAACAGCCAACTACTAACAGTATCAAGTTTACAAATAAAAGTACAATAATTGGATTATCGGAAACTCCTGTCAAAAACTCACTGATTCCCTGTGGAACTTTCTCAAATGTCATAAACGTAGAGAAAACTGTTGAAAAACCCAATAAAAATGACGTAATTCCATTAAGAGCGGCTGCATCTAAGAAAGTATTAAGTAAATCTTTGAAGTTCATGTCTCTATAAATAAATAAACTTACAAATATCGAATACACAACCGATACGCAAGCTGCTTCTGTCGGAGTAAATATTCCACCGTATATTCCACCTAGTATGATTATTGGTGACAATAATGCCCAAAAGCCTTGATATGTGGCTTTTACTATATTTGTTGCTCTATTTTTCAAAGCTTGCGCCATCGAAACTTTTACGACTTCTTCCTCTGCAGCAAGTCCGCCTCTTAAGTCTGTACCTGACCTCTTGCACATTACAATATTAACAGCAAGAAATACTAACCCTAGGAATATTCCTGGTAAAATACCTGCTATAAACAAATCCGGAACTGAAGTTTTCGTTGCAGCACCGTAAAGGACGAATGATAAGCTTGGAGGAATGATGGGACCTACTATTCCACCGAAGCAAACTAGCGTCGCCGCATACGAAGGGTTGTATCCTTTTCTAGTCATTTCCGGAATCATCATACCGCCAATTGCTGAAGTTGTCGCCATTCCGGAACCTGATAATGCACCAAAAAACATACACGCTACTATCGTAACACAACCTAATGCTCCTGTAACAAAGTCAATAAGTGCAGCTGCAAAATTTACAATCCTTCTAGCTATCCCGCCTGTAGACATAATTAGACCAGCTAACATGAAAAATGGAATCGCCATTACTGTGAACGAGTTAATTCCAGCATAAGCAAATTGTCCATTAATAATGGGATTTACGTCTGAGAAAAAGGCCATAGAAAATAGTGTGGCTCCACCAAGCGCAAAGCCAACAGGTACGCCTATCATCATTAAGACGAATAATAAAATAAATAATATTGCTACTATCATTATGCCTGCGCTCCTTCCTCTGGTTCGATTTCAAGTGGTTGCCCAATTTTTATTTCTCTAATATACTTTATCAATGCTTCGATACATCTAAGCACCATTATTCCGCAACCAACAGCTACTGCCATGAATCCGAAAGCTGTGCTGATTTTTATTCCTGCGTATGTAATATTCCATTGACTAATCATAAGTTCTATCGACTGCCATAATGTAACAGAACATAATATTATCAATACTATCTCGGAAATAATTGCACAAACTTTTTTACCTCTAAAGGAAAGCTTTTCAGTGAACATTGTAATTGTAATGTGTTCGCCTCTTCTGTGTCCGATGCTAATACCGATCCAAGATAACCAAATGAAAATAAATTTCCCTAGCTCTTCAGACCATATCAATGCATCTTCGAACAATCTCATTACTATTTGAAGGAAAATTACTGCAACCATTACCGCATAAAGCACTACTAGCACAATGTCTTCAAATTTGTTCAAAAAAGCTAATATCTTATTTTGTTTCATAATATATTCCTTTTCAATTATTAATGTCGGCCTATCGGTTCATCACCAATAAACCATTAAGAAAAAAAGCTCCGTACACCAAAAATGACATACGGAGCAAGAGTTATTTAATTAAACAACAACTACGGACGAGTCGCTAACCAATTATCAACAACATCATCACCAAGCTCTTCTCTGTAGTAATCATATACAGGCTCTACAGCAGCTGTGAAAGCTGCAACTTCATCTTCAGTCAATTCTTCAACTGTTACACCAGCTGCTTCGAAAGTTTCGATGTACG
>CAYJGJ010000052.1:0-5681 GCA_964370025.1 uncultured Oscillospiraceae bacterium | reverse complement strand
ATCGAAGAAGGTTTGAGATTTGCGATAAGAGAAGGCGGAAGAACAGTAGGTTCTGGAGTTGTTATCGAAGTAGTTCAATAAGAACAAGTATTATTTGTCACATCTATGCTATTTTATATTCCTTCCCTCGTAGAAGCAAGACAATATATTGAGTGATAAATTTTTACATAGTGAATTTTCGCAGTAGCGTAATATAATAGGAGGGTGAATATGGTTAAATTATTAGTAGGAAACAAAGGTACAGGTAAAACTAGCAAAATGGTTTCTATGGCCAATGACCAAGTCGTAGCAAGTAAAGGAAGTGTTGTTTTTATAAATAAAAATGCTAGATTAATGTATGATCTTAAGTATCGCATTAGAATAGTATGTATGGAAGATTATGAACACATTACCAACATTGATGAATATATCGGATTCCTTTATGGAATAATTAGTTCAGATCATGATATCGAAACAATATATATCGATAGCTTGCTTAAACATGCAGATATCACATTGGGGCATTTGCCTGAATTTTTAACTAGGCTAAAAACAATTTCTGTCGATTATGGCATGGATTTCGTAGTTAGCATTAGTGCTAAAAAAGAAGAAATGATTGGCGTAGACTTTTCTAACTTCACAATCATCGAATAAAGAATACTCAAAAGTTAGTATCATTAAGATTTATTACTAACTATTAGAACAAAAGGCGGGGTGTTCGTTAGTCGAATCCCCCGCCTTTTACTTGCATATATAAAGCTATTATATATATTATTATTGAGAAGTGAAACTAGTCAGCAACGTATGGAAGCAACGCTACAATTCTAGCTCTCTTAATTGATTTTGTAATTGCTCTTTGATGCATTGCACAAGTACCTGTAACTCTCTTAGGAAGAATCTTTCCTCTTTCAGTAATATATTTTCTTAATTTTTCAACATCTTTGTAATCAACAGTGTCTACTTTGTCACTACAACATTGGCAAAACTTCTTCTTTCTTAATCCACTATTTCTCTTTTTATCAAAAGCCATATTATACCTTCCTTTTATTTTTCTTATATTTATCGCTGTTTATCGTAAAATTATCCCTAGCATACTTTTTTCAAAATAATGCTAAAATGGAGTTTCTTCGTCTACTGCTTCAAATGATCCCGCAATATCTGACATATCTAAACTGTCACTTAGTCCCATGTCTCCTCCGGGGAATCCATTAGAGTTAGAAGAATATGCAGATGCATCATCACTATTCTTTCTATCTCCCCATTCTAAAAACTGAACATTATTTGCAACTATATCAGTAGTATATACCTTATTGCCATCCTTATTAGTATAGCTACCTGTTTGGATTCTTCCTTGGATTGCAACCAACCGCCCTTTAGATAAAAACTTCTCGCAATTTTCAGCTTGTTTACCGAATACTGTTATTCGAGGGAAATCCGTTTGTTTTTCAGCTCCCGGTTTAGAAAATCTATCTATAGCGATACTAAATGTTGCAATTGCCATTTGTGTAGATGGAGCATAGCGAACCTCAGGATCTCTTGTCAATCTTCCAATCAAAACAACATTATTTAACATATTTTCACCTACTTTTCATCTTTATTGATGATAATATGCCTCATAACCTCATCATATATTCTTAGCTTTCTGTCGAGCTCTTTTGGCAAGGTCACTGGCGCGCTAAAATCTACAATTGCATAATATCCCTCATGCATTTTTTCGATAGGATAAGCTAGTTTTTTTAATCCTACTAAATCCACATTAGCGATCTGGCCTTCACTCTCAATGATTTCCTTGATATTAGCAATAGTTGCTTCCCTTTTTTCTTCATCAAGTTTTGGATTGAGAATAAACATTAATTCATATTTTGTCATTTTTTCCTCCCTTTGGACTAAATGGCGTAATCTATATTACGCAGAGACTATTTGCTTTTATAAGCAATGTTAATTATACTATATTTTACGATAAAATCAAGCATTTTTTAAAATAATTAATTATCCTCAGATATCCTATTTTTACAGCTTTTTAGGACTTCTCTATACAGATTAGCTTTTAGAATATCGTCGCATGTAAAAACTAATACTAATTTTCAAGCTTGAAACTTATATAACATACTCAAAAAAGAACTCCCCCCGCCATTACACATAATGGCGGGGGGAGTTGGGGTTTCATCCTACAGCTGTAGCGCTATAGAACTTTAGGTAATATTTAGAGGATCTCTAGTCTATGGCCTTATGGCTTTTTCCTGACTAGTGAGCTTCAGTTTGAGTTTGTTTTTTCAATAACTTTTGCACTGTTGGGAATAATATTTGTGCTACTGCACTTACTCCAAAGAATATGCTCCATTTATCGAATATTGCCATCGGTGTTGTTAAATCTTGTGTTAAGAAGAACATTATTGTATTTACCAAGAAGAATATTGCTACTGCTATGATTCCAATTCTTACTGCTTTTTTAGCGCTGTCTTCATCTTCTTCATACAAATCGTCTTCGTCTTCTTTTCTCTTCTTAGCTGCGATTAGTAGTCCTGCTGCTACTCCGACGATTGTCGCTATTGCGTTAAATAAACTCCATGATGCGCCTAATCCTTGTGCTGTTGGTGTTTGATCATCTTCTATTGTCGTTGGACCTGCTGTTGGAACTCCCGTGTCTGCTATTGGAACTACCGGTGCTGGTGGAAGTACTATTGGTACAGGTACTGCTACTGGTGTAATCGTATAGTCACCATTTACATATGTAATATCATAGTTAGTGAATAGTGCTGAGCCATTTTCCACTGCTAATGGTTCTAAATCGTTTACGTATGTGCCTACTGCTTGTAGTGCACCTATTCTGTTTACTGTGAAGTTAAATGTTTCGGTCCCTACCATGCTGCCTGCTGTAACTGTTGCTCCAGCGAAGTTAAGTATATCAACTCCTGTCGCTGCTCTCGTAAAGTCTCCTGCTGTGATCGTGATTGGAACCCTAGCTATGTCAACATCTGCACTTAGTATCGCAAAGTTGTTTCCTTCTGAATTTGCAAAGTTATTGTTTTCAACTTTAACTTCTACTGTAGCATCTGTTGCATTTACATATGATGTTGGTAGTCCATCTACCCATGTTCCACCATCTACTCTATGTTGATATGTGTCATCGTTTACCCCACCTAATAGTTCAAGATTATAGATGTTGCTGTCATAAGTTTCGTCAATTCCATTTAGTTGTAATGCTCTTGTTTCAAAGTTTAGCGGATTAATGATATAATCTGCAAGCGCTACTTTTACTTTATAGTTATTAATGTCCGCTGGTGTTTTTCCTGGTTCTATGGTTGCAGGGTCTCCATTAGATACTGTCGCAATTAATGCATCGGTATAAGTTCCAGCATTTATTGTTTCAATTGGGCTACCATTGACATTTATTTTATCTACTGTGATTGTAAATTCTTCTTCTGCTACAAGTCCTTTTGTATCATTTTTATTTTCATCTTGTACTGTTACAGGAGCATAAACCTCTGTGCCTGCTACAAAGTTTGCATCATAGTCTCTTGTATATGAGTTAGTAGTTATTGTTACCGGTCTTCTATTGATATCTACCTTACCGATATCTTTTAACGAACCCTTATAATTTGGATTTGTGAGTATAGCCTTTACTTTATATTCGCCAGCGTCTACGAATTCAGGTAAAGTAGCTTGTGCTGCTGACCATGTGCCGCCTACTTCTTTGTATTTGTACTCAATTACGTCACCAGCTACTGGGGTATAATTTACAAGTACACAGCTTACAGCTTCATTATTATAAACTTGAGTTGGATCTGACATTGTGATTGCTCTGTCACCAAAGTCCGCTTCCGTAATTATGTAGTTCGCAGGCACTATATTTATTTTATAGTTTGTAACGTCTGCAGTTGCGTTAGATACTGTTGCGGTTACCGCATCATAGTATTTTCCTGCATTTATTGTTTCTATTGGATTACCATTAACGTCATTTGCTTTGCCTACTGATATGCTAAATGCTTCTCCCGCTACCATGCCTTTAGTGTCTTTAGTATTTGCTGATTGTACTTTTGCTGGAGTATAATTTTCTGATCCTGCTGTGAAGTTTGGATCGTATGTTCTTTCGTATTTAACATTTGTTATAGTTACAGATCTTTGATTTATTGTAACTGTTGCATTTACCGGTTCAGGTAAACCAGTAAGGTTTGAATTTGTAAGTGTTGCGCTTACTTCATATACTCCTGCATCATCGAATGTAGGCATATTGATTTGTGGCGCAGACCAATTTCCCCACTTTGGACTTCCGTCTGCTAATGTAGCAAGCGTGCCGTCTGCTAATTCTTCTTGCATTCTATAACTATATTGAATTGTGTCTCCGATAATACTTTCTAGATTTCCAAGTACAGCACTAGCATCTTTTCCATCATATATTTTTTCTACACCTTCCATTGACAATGTTCTAGTATCATCTATTGTTCCAATGATGTAATTGCCATTTTCTATAACAAATGTATAGTTATCTGCTAATGAGGAAGTTCCTGCTGTTGGAGCTCCGACCGCTGGAATCAACACATCCACGCGAGTTCCTGCATGTACATAATCAATTGGAGTTGAATCGGGATAGTTCAATTGTTTAGTAAGTGTATATTCGAAACTTTCACCAGTTACAAATCCTGTACCATCGACTTCATTGCCGTTTGTATCTGTTACCGCAGAATAGGTCGCGCCATTAAAATCTGGGTTTTCCGCAGCTAAGAAATCTCTTGTGTAATCGTTTGCTGTTAATAATACTGTTCTTTTTTTGATGTTAGATACTACTTCTGTTTTCACAGTTACATGGTCTGGTTTTGTTGCTCTTACATATACTGTATATTCGCCAAAGTTTGTTGCAGTTGGAATTTCAGTAGACCAATCGCCGTCATTTCCTGTCATGCTATATTCAATTGTAGTTCCTTCAACTGCTGTAGTAGCACCTGTTACAAGTTCTTGCGCTGTACCGTTATAAAATTCATCTATCGGTGATGCCGACAGTTGTAGATCAATATCAGTCCACTGTGCGTATAAAGTTACATTATCATTTCCAAGTGTATATGTGCTATTTGCAGCATAACTTGTTCCAGTGCCATCTTTAGCAGTATTCCATCCTGCAAATTCTTTTCCCGCGGGTGCTGTAAAGGTGTTTGCATCTACTGTAACTCCTAGACCCATATGCCCTAATTGATTTGCAGTTTCGCTATCAAGTTTAGTTTCGCTAGTTCCACTGATAGGATTAGAGTCGTAATACAATTGTACATCTGGAAGTATTAAAACTCCGTCTAAGTGATATCCGTCAGATTGATTTTTTATTACGTACCACTTAATCTCCGTATAATTTGCAATGTCCACAGGAGGTGTTCCTCCACTTGCGATTATCTTAGCCGAAAACTCACCGAAAGTGTCTATAGCGTTCACTTCTGTAGTGAGATATTGTGAAATTAAATTTGAGCCTACCCATGTTTCAAAACCATTGCCAGCGTAGTATCCAGCTGTTCCCGGAGATGATACAGGCAATTTAATTTGCATTTCCACTTTATTAGTAGTTTTAGGGAAATACATGCTTGAGTCTTGTGGACTCTCCCCATACGCGAGAATCTGATCGTAAGTTGCTTCTGTTCCATAGTGAACGTATAAAGCCGCTGTCGCATACTCTTCAGATGATGAATCCGCTTGTGCAGATAGTAAAAATGCACTAGGTG
>CAYJGJ010000051.1:0-6073 GCA_964370025.1 uncultured Oscillospiraceae bacterium | reverse complement strand
CGGGTTATACTGCAAGTTGCATATCTAATTGGAAAATCAATGTACTATCCAAAGTAGGGAAGTATTTAACAGGCGCATCGTTTGATAATGAAACATATCAAGTAGCACAAGGTGAAAATATCGTTATTCCCGAAACTAATGGTGTTCTAGATTCTCTTAATATCGAAAACACATCTGGATTAGATGTAAAAAAAGATAACAATAATTTGATAATTGATATTCCCCAAAATTATTGTGGTGAGGACTTGCAAATTACTCTTAACAAGCCATATGCAATTGCGGGTAGAACAAATTTTCTTGCAGTTCAAACTGGGGGGGATTATCAAATTATTTCCCCGCTTTGGCATCACGATACATTATATGCAAATCTAAATATAGAAAAAAAAGAAACACGAATTAAGATTATTAAAAAGGGTATTTACACGGAGGATTTTATTTCCCAAGTAGAGTATATTCCATACACAAAATTTAATATTGTAGTAGCGGAAGATGTGTATTCAACATCAGGTGAGAAATTATTTGCAAAAGGTGAAGTCGTAGAAGAATTAATAACTGATAAAAATGGAGAGGCTCTAAGTCAGGACCTATTATATGGAAAATATGAAATACACGAAATAGAATATATGGAAATGGAGACTACTTTTGACTTGACAGAATCTAATATAGAAGAAATCATTGCTCTAATGAAAGAAGAAAATTTGATAGCTGGAGATGATTCCGAAGGTGAATTGCGGAAAGGGTTGCGAGATAATATATATAAACAAATTGGAACGGATATATTTAAAAACGAAATACTGCTAATCAATAGTCCGTTAGAGGAATTTCTTTTAGAATATTTTAATCATCTGCCTCAAGCACAAAAAACAAGTCGGTTAGTTACTGCTCCTTTTTATAAGTATATTCTTCCCGAGGAAACGCTTGTTGAGATCGTAGAACTGACAGGGGAAGGTGATATTTCAGAAATTGTGTGCGAAATTGAAAATTACCAATACGTGGGAAGAGCAGAATTCCTGATGGATGTAGGCCATTTTAGCTTAGATTTTGACGAACCATCAAGTATATACCCGAACACCGGAGATGATAGTTTTGCGGCGTACTATATTGGTGTTTCTGTATTTTCTCTAATGTGCATTTCGCTAACTTATTGGATTAGTGTTCTCAGAAAGCGCCATGAAGGTGTGTAATGAGTAGTTTTTTTGAAAAGTATAGTAATAGTGTATTAGCGAATAAATTTAGTAAAAGTATACAAATTGCAGTCATTTAAAATAATATTTAAAAAAAAAAATTGCTTATATATATTAAATGGGAAAGGAGAAGAAAAATGGATAAAATGATAGTAGTAAACAAAGGTAGGATGTGCAGGATATTTTTTGCAGTCGTAATGGTAGTGAATATTGTGTTTTCGTATGTATTGCCGAGTATTAATGTGTTTGCTGAGGATGTCGATACTATTGTAAGAGAGTATGTATTTGAAACAGATAGTTTAGATTTTTCATACGAAGAGAATATGGAAATTGAGGTGGATGGAGAAATTCATGAGGCGAATGGGATTTCTTATGAGATTATTAGTGATGGATTAATTACTAGGGAGATTGAGTATTTAAATATAACGAACAAAGAGTTGGATGAAACACTTACAGTATTTAATGAAGATGGTAATGAGGTTGTTCTTTCATTGAAAGACGTGCAATGGGATAGTGTCGTGATAACAAGACAGTTTAGAGAAGAAGTAGACGAGGCTCCTGATTTTCCCGAAAAAATAACTACAGAGGATGGACTAGTAATACCACTAGAAGATGTTACAATTGAAAAGACTGACTATATTGAACCCTTTATTATTGAGGGGATTTTCTATGGGAATAAAGAGACAGATTACTATGTTTTGAAAAATGGAGAAAGATGGTTAAAAAATGAGGCAACACCAAACTGTCAAGGGTATGAGAACCTGCTGAATACTTATCTGGGATTAGATGAAAATTACTTAATTCAAAGCGGAGAGTGGAGTAGCGACTATATTACTAAAGATGGCGAAGATGTGCGATATGCTAATTTCTATGGTTTGAGAAAAAAGAATATATTCACTGCGTACTACAGGGAGGAATTTTTTACGGGTAAGGCGCTGTATAGCAATGAAGGTGAAAATATATATACCGTAACAGCAATAGTGGAGTATGAAAATCAGTCAAGTACTATATTGGATAATATTGTGCCCTTAGTATCTAGTCCGATATTTCAAGTGGTGAGCACGATAGGTTTATTTATTCTTTTACTAATTGCATTATTAGTATCTATTTCAGAAAAGCGAAAGAAGGAAATATATGGGGGATGATATAGAAAAATGAGCCGAAAAAAACAAAGAGTAGTTATTGCTCTTGTAATATTCTTAGCTGTAGTCCTTGTATTATGTGTGCATTACAGCTTCAAGTATGATAATGAGTGTGCGTTCTCTGACTCGAAAGAAGAACAGCTGTTGGAGGAAGAGTCGCATGACATGAGTATCGAAGATGAAATGGTTGCTAAAAAAGAGGTCGCTTCGAGGTCTTCAGAAAGATGGTATGAAATGAGTAAACACAATGAGGAAGTAGTTTTAAAAGAGAATCAAGTGGAAATAATAATCGAAAGTGGCAATGAAGAAGATGTTGCAGAAGGCGGCGATAACACACAATATTCACAAGAAGAACAGGAATATGTAGAACATGAAAGTGCAGAGCCTCCAATAGCAGTAGTTATGAATGCACAATCGCTTGAAGTAATAAACTTAGTCAATCAGCAACGCAGTGCACATGGAATGCCTGCGCTAGTTACGAATAGCTCTCTTAATAGTAGCGCACTCGTACGTGCTAAGGAGTTAGAAGTAAGATATTCCCATATCAGACCTGATGGGCAAGGTCCTAATACAGCTTTGAATGTCGGAGTAAAATCGTTTGGCGAAAATATTGCGTACGGTTATACGTCAAGCAGTTCGGTAGTAGCAGGATGGATGGCATCTTCGGAACATAGAGAAGGTATTCTTAATTCTGAGTATAATGCAACAGGAGTGGGCGTAATAAAAGGATCTGATGGAGTAGTATACTGGGTTCAGATATTTGCAAAAATATAAATAATCCTTTCATTCAAATAAGAAAATATTGTCAAATATGTTGACATAGCAACGAATAAATGATATTTTAAGTAAAGCATTAAAAGAGTGGGCAAAAACCCACTCTTCTTCATTGTTTAGAGAAAATTTTTTGCAGTAATGCATCAAAATTCGCTGTAGTTTCAATGTTTAAACGGATATAGGATATAATATGCAAAAAACAAAGTTTAATATAAAAAGTAGAGTAGTCGAAATTCTTTCAGATTACTTGCCAGAAAATAACTTAGAAATCTATCATGTTGAATATGTGAAAGAGGGAAAAGAGTGGTTTTTGAGGGTCTATATAGATGTAACTTCCGAAAATGAACACTCACCATCTATAGATGATTGTGAGAAAGTAAGTAGATATTTAAGTTTAAAACTTGACGAGCTTGATGCTTTAGAACAAAGCTATTATTTGGAAGTTTCTTCGCCAGGTATTGACAGAGTATTATATGAACCTCGTCATTTTGAAAAATACAAAGGAAAAGATATAGAAATTCACTTTTACAAAAATGTAGATGGAAAAAAGAAAAATGTATATAAGCTGATTGGGCATGATGACGAAGCACTTTTTGTGACGGATAAAAATGATGAATCTGTCATATTTAAAAAAAGTGAGGTCGCGTTGGTTAGATTAGCAATTTTATTATAGGAGAAGCACAAAAAATGAATAGAGAATTATTAGAGGCACTGGATGTATTAGAAGAGCAAAAGAAAATAGTAAAAGAAAACGCTATTTTAGCTATCGAGGATGCGCTTAAAACTTCGTACAAAAAGACTTATGGAGCAACAAGCGACGTAATTGTGAATTTGGATAGAGAGTCAGGGGAAATAAGCATTTTCTTAAGACGTTTAGTCGTTGATGAAGTGGAAGATGATAAATGCCAAATTGACATTGCTGAAGCGCAAGAAATCGACGATAGATTTTTAGTGGGTGACTATGTAGAATATCAGGTGTCACCTGAGGATTTTGGAAGAATTGCGGTTCAACGTGCAAAACAAATAATCATACAGAGAATCAGAGAAAGCGAAAGAGAAATATTATTCGAGGAATACGTAAACAAAAAGGGAGAAATTGTTACTGCCAAAGTTCAAAGAATAGATGAAAAAACAGGAACGATATTTGTGAATCTTGGAAGATCTGAAGGGATTTTATCTAAGGCTGATCAATCGCCGAGAGATAAGATAAAGATCAAAGACAGAATAAAAGTATATATAACTAACGTAATAAAACCAGATGATGGAATAGAGGCTATGGGAGAGGATGGGCAAAGTCCAGATTCCAAAATGAGAGGCGATAGGAAAAAAAGAGAACGTGATATTAAGATTTTTGTTTCGAGAACTCACCCAGGCTTAGTCAATGGGCTTTTTCAATTTGAAGTTCCAGAGATTGAGGATAACGTAGTTGAAATTGTGAAGGTGGTCAGATCTGCTGGATCGAGAACGAAAATTGCTGTTAGATCCAATGATGAAAATGTTGACCCAATTGGATCTTGCATAGGTACAGGTGGTAATAGAGTCAGAAGAGTAATCGAGGAACTTGCAGGTGAAAAAATTGACATCATCGAATGGAGCGATGATCCTTCCGGATTGATTGTCAATGCACTCAGTCCGTCTAAAGTAGTCGATATTTTCTTATCCTATGAAGAAAAGACTGCAAGAGTTATAGTTCCAGAATCTCAGCTTTCTATTGCAATAGGAAAAAAAGGTGAGAATGCTAGGCTTGCTTCTAACTTAACCGAATGGAAAATAGATATAAAAAGTTCATCTGAGACTGAAGAAGAAATTGCTGTACTTGTAGAAGATAGCGACAGCATCGAATAGTAGGAATAATCCAAAATGGAATCAAAAAACACCCCAATGCGTAGGTGCGTTACTTGCATGACGTCAAGACCGCAAAAAGAAATGACCAGAGTAGTTTTTTATGATAAACAACTGAAAATTGATATTCACGGTAACGAAAATGGGCGAGGTGCATATGTATGTAATAATGTGCAATGCATAGAAAACATAAAAAAACGAAAAGCATACCAACGGTCATTTAAAACACAATTTCCTGAAACTACGATTGACGAAATAACGCAAATGCTTTTTGAAGTAGTGAAATAGTCAGTAGTAAAGAGAGATTTTTAATTTCTATAAGTGTAAGTGAAGTATGTATATAATAAATACAAGATAAAATTGATATAATAAAGGAGATAGCGAGATAAGAATGAAAGTATATGAATTGGCAAAAGAGTTGGATATCCAAAGTAAACTTCTAATGAGCAATGCTGCAAAACATGGTATTGAAATAAATAGTCACATGAGTGTTTTGTCTGATAGCGACACAAAGAAAATTAGAAGTTTGTATTCGGGTTCAGATTCTACAAGTGTGCCACAGAAAAAAACAGAAAACAGCAAATCCTTTACAGTATCAAGTGGAACCCAATCAAGTTCCGAAGAAGTCTTAAGTAAACCCAAACCTCCAATAGGGAAAGTGGTTATTCGCAAAGAGTTTGTAAGGGACAAAGAAGGAAAGCTTTTAAAAGATGAAGACGTAGAAAAGACTAAATCTGAGGAAGCGAATGAGCCAAAATCTACTGAAGTAAAAATGAAAGAGACGGTCTCTGATGCATCACTAGATCTTACTTCAAAAGGTCATACTGAAGAGCAAACAAAGAAAGAAACGCTTGTACAAGAAAAATTAGAGCCAAAAAGTAGCGACAATAAGCAAGGGCAAGAATCAAAGTCTACGGAGAAAGAAAGTCTTAGCGTAACCGAAAAAAGTAATATAGTTAAAGATGAAAATAGCCCAAAGGAAGAAAAAGTGCGTACTGCAACCTCGCAGAGAGAAGCAAGTGGTTCGGATCGGGGTTCTTATAACCGTAATTCTGCGGATAATAGAGAAGGTGGATACAACAGGAATTCTGACGGTAACAGAAGTGGCGGATATAACAGAAACTCTGAAGG
>CAYJGJ010000050.1:0-6138 GCA_964370025.1 uncultured Oscillospiraceae bacterium | reverse complement strand
GCAAAATGCCTTTTATCGTAGAGAATGCAGTAAATAATTATAACGTAGACCTAAAGGGTAATATTAATGTAGGAGAAGCAACTATTAATGTTACAGGTGCAAACGTAGATAATCTGCTTCTAAGAGCGAAAGACTTTGAAAGCAAAAAAGAATATGTGTCTGCACTGAAATATTATGAGCAATGCCTAGATGCCGATTTTAGCTGCAACGAGGCAAAAATCGGAAGAGATAGGGTAAATAATATAATTGATGAATATGTTTTTCTTGAGACTACTGCATCTTTTGGTCTGTTCTCATCTGGCAGAGTAGTCTTGAAAAAGGATTCCCTTCTTTGTCTTACAAAAAAAGAAAAAAATGATAAAACCTATATTCTTAGTGAAATGTCTCAAATAAGACTTGAAAGCAAGATGCTTGTATTTTATTATGAGGGTACAACAAATTCGATTGCACTTAGCAAATGGAAGGATACCAGTGCGTGGATACATAAAATAGAACAATTACAAAAAGGAATTCTTGAATTTTAATATCCTATAGAGCAATAATATGCAGAAATATGTTCAATTAATAGTTTTATTTTAGGCAAGGAGGAAATTTTTATGCCACTTATTCCATGCAAATGTACCAGCTGTGGTGCGGTGTTAAAAGTAAACAGTGAAAATGACGCGGCAGTTTGCGAATATTGCAAAATGCCTTTTATCGTAGAGAATGCAGTAAATAATTATAACGTAGACCTAAAAGGCAATATTAATGTTGGAGAAGCAACAATTAATGTTACAGGAGCAAACGTAGATAATCTACTTCTAAGAGCGAAAGACTTTGAAAGCAAAAAAGAATATGGACAAGCACTGAAATATTATGAACAATGCCTAGATGCCGACTTTAGCTGCGAAGAAGCGAAAATCGGAAAAGGTCGAGTAAATGATATTATTGACAACTATATTTTCCTCGAAGACGAGGCGTTCGCAAATTTCACATCTGGTAGGTTAGTTTTGAAAAAGGATTCGCTTCATTATATTACAAAGAAAAATAAAAAAGATGAAGTTTATGTGCTTAATGAAATGTCCGAAATATTATTTAAGAGTAAAGCCTTATCATTTAATTATAATAATAACCCCAAATTAATTAAGCTCAGCAATTGGAAAATTACTGATGCTTGGGTAACTAAAATAAAACAATTGAAAGAAGGTATCCTAGAGTTTTAATATACTACCACTGCTGGTAGTAAAGTATTTTATTGCAACTGTCTAACGAATTCACATAGCATCTGTCTTTATAATATGTTTATATAGACAGATGCTACATAATAAAAGCAAGTATTTGACCCTGTAAGCTTTCTTTTAGTTGTAGTGTTATTATTTTTTGTCTTTGTAAATTTGCTCGTCTAATTTTTTTAATGCGAAACCATGTAATTTATACACCCAGCTAATAGAGTAAAAGAGCTCCTCTGCAATGTCGCACCACGGTTTATTATCAAAATATCTCCTAATTAGAATTTTCTGGTATTCAATATTTTCAAGTTCGCCAATACGCGAAAGTATATATACTTTCTTTTCTTCAAGCCTTAATTCATCAGCTTGTATCTCCTCTTCAAGGGATATATATTTTATTACAGTGTCAGCGATAGAAGTCCCGCTTTTATTAGAATTCTTCGGCATCCCATCATATGTAAGGGTATGTGGAGTTGACGAGATATCTCTAAGTATAGTTACCATTTCTTTTTTTACACCTATATGAGCTTCCATTTTGACAATATCTTTAAACATCTTGTTAGCAATCATTTAATTCTATATTCCTCTCTATTATCATTTTGCATTGAAGATAAAAGGAGATAGCATGTCTCCCCGAATTATAGATGGAGATGTTGTAATCATAAAAGAGCAATCTGATGTAAATAGTGGAGAACTTGCTATAGTTATTATTAATGGATGTGAAGCTACTTGCAAAAAAATCCTCAAGTTAGAGCATGGAATCAATCTTGTGTCATTCAATTCTGTTTATGAACCGATGTACTATAGTAACGAAGAAATAGAAAAATTGCCGATCTCTATAATAGGTAAAGTAATTGAGCTGAGAAGGAAATTTTAGATACTTATAATAATATAACACAACATTATTGAATAGAATAGTTGACTTGTAAAAAGAAACGGAGTCGGAATTTTGATTTGAATATAAAAAAAAATAGCAAAATACAAAAGGTCTTATACCAGTTTTTCGAAATCTCTCCGTGCATAAATAAAACCAAGTATAATAACGTTACGTTCTTCAATCTTGTAAACCATAATATGCTTTTTTATTACGGCTCTGCGATAACCTTGCGCATTAAGGTGGGGATTGCGACATGCTTCAAACATAAGGGGATTATGCTCGAGGCTAGAATAGTACTCTTCTACTCTATCCAAAAAATCGGTAGCTGCTTTTGGATTTGATAAAGTATTAGCGAGATATTCAACAATTTGAGTTAGATCTTTTTCAGCACTTTCTGTTACTACTATACTAAACATTATATTTGTCTCTTAGTTTACTTAGGCTTACTCTTGCATTAGATGTTTTTTCCTCACGAATTTCTCTTTCTGAGAGCGCAAGCCTGTTATAAACTTCTAGCATAGCAAGGTTTTCTTCATATACTTTCATGCTCATAATAACCATATCGCCATATCCGTTTTTGGTAATATATATAGGTTCTTCTGAATCACTACACATCGCTGAAATATTTGATGTATCTTTTAAATCCTTTATTGGTATTATTTGTGGCATAATTACGCACCTCTTTCTGTGATAATTATAGCATAATAATACTCAATGATTCAAGCAAGAATTTAATTTATCCTAAAATGGTGTAATAGTTAATTTTAGGTATTGGCTATATAGTGTAGCAATATTCGTTGCTACACTATCAGGTCTAACTTATTGGGGGCACTACACATTTACGTACGACGCGTCCCTCGTTAAAAATAATATTATGTTTATTTTTAGAATGTATTAAATAGGAGTAGGGAATAATAGAAAAGGATTAATTAATCGGTAACAGTTTCGCTGTAAAATGTCTCAAAACTTTTGGTTGCCAAATAATTTCATAACCTTTAATTTTATCTGGATTTTTCATTATGTTTATTATTGCCTCTGCAACGGAATCCAAATGTGCTTTTGTATACGTTCTTCTTGGAATGCAGATTCTCGTAAATTCCATTTCCGCTTCAGGTTGTACACCATCTATTTCATCGAGCATGTATGAACCAACATCGCAAGATCTTATACCGGCCTCCAAGTATAATTCAAGTGCAAGTGCTTGCGCTGGGAATTGGTAATATGGAATATGTGGCAGTATTTTTTTTGCATCGACAAATATCGCATGTCCTCCTACGGGATATTGGAATGGGACTCCCGCTTCTTTCAAAAGTTCACCTAGATATTCAACTTGTCCTATTCTATATTGCAAGTAGTCAAAATCTATACCTTCGTATAGGCCTATCGCCAACGCCTCTATGTCTCTGCCCGCAAGTCCACCATAAGTAATAAATCCTTCGTATGGAACGGTGAATCCCTTAACTTTTACGAATAGTTCTTCATCATTTTTTATTCCAATCAAGCCTCCCATATTAACGATCGCATCTTTTTTGGCAGACATTGTGAACGCCTCAGCATATGAAAACATCTCTCTTACGATATCAATAATAGGGACGTCTTTGTACTCTTCTTCTCTTGTTTTAATAAAATATGCATTCTCCGCATATCTAGCAGCATCGATAATATATGGAATATTATATTTTTTTGCTATTTCTGCAGTTTCTCGGATGTTCTTCATAGAAACAGGTTGACCTCCCGCGGAGTTATTTGTAATAGTCATTATAATAACGCCTATCTTTTCTTTGCCCTCAGATTGAATGAAGTTTTCTAATTTTGATACATCCATATTTCCTTTGAAAGGTGCATAGTTGACCGTATCTTTTGCTTCATCGACTACTAAATCCTTGGCTACTGCGCCACATAATCCAACGTGCCCCCTAGTAGTGTCAAAATGCATATTTGATACAGAATACTGTCCTTCTTTTAATAAGCAAGGTAAAAGAACTTTTTCGGCTGCCCTTCCTTGGTGAACAGGCTGTGCAAACTGATATTCAAAAATATCTTTAACCGCATCGATCAATCTGTAATAAGATCTTGAACCTGCGTAGCTTTCGTCACCAGTCATTATTCCCGCCCATTGTCTGTCGCTCATTGCGCCAGTTCCACTGTCAGTCAATCCATCAAAGTAAACATCATCACTGCTTATTCCGAATACATTATAATTCGCCTCTTTTAATATTTTTTCGCGATCTTCTCTCGTAGTAACCTTAATAGGTTCTATCATTTTAATTTTGAATGGTTCAGGTATATATTTAGCCATTTCAATTCCTTTCTAAATCCTACATTATACGAATGAATAATTAGTGCTTTAACTATTATTAATTATACTAGAGTATATCATGCCTGTATATTGACTTTAATTCGCCTATATATTATATTCTCTAATATTAATGTATTTGTTCAATAACTAAATATTTTACATGAATATATAATCAAGTTACACGTGCACACACTCCTATATGGTATATTATGTCGATGTTTGTATTATTGTTATCCGAGTGTTCAGGTTATAGTGAAATTAATAGAAGGAGATTGATATGATTTTTCATTTGGGAGTCATAGGGCATGCGGAAAGCTTAATATCTGTTCGTAAGGCAGTCCAAAACACGTTTGATTCAATAGAACTGTACCCCATTGAATTCAACAGCGATGAAGATATAGAAAATGTCATATTACAAGTTCAAAAAATTATCCCCTTATGCGATGGCCTTTTATTTACAGGAATAGATCCATATAAATTAATATCCACTAAAATCAATATTGATTTGCCTATGCGCTATATTGCGTTTACTGGACCTCACTTAATAAAAAGTTTGCTAAAGTCCGTATGCAATGGGATGAAAACTATTTTTAGCATAAGTATAGACACATTGTCATATTCCACAGTTGTGAGATCGTATGAATCGATAGGTATCGATGTTGAAAAACTACAGATATCGATTATTAATATTCAAAGTAATTCAGATCATTATATAAAAAAAATAGAAGAAGAACATACGAGAAACTTTGAAGAGGGCAGATGTGCGTTATGTGTTACGACAATTACCTCCGTGTATAATTCATTAAAGGAGAAAGGATTTCCTACAACCCTTATAACTCCCGATGAAGAAACTTATTTGTATGAAATAAAAAGTATTATCGCGAAGGATGAAATTAAAAAAAGCAGTCAAAATTCGATCGTAACAATTTTGTTCGAGTTTAAGGAAAAAGATAACTTCTATATTTCTAACGAAACACAAATGAGTGAAATTATGGAAATATCGAAGTTGATGGAATATATAGCTATATTCTCACAAAAACTAAATGGTGCATTGTTCCACATTAGTCAATATCAGTACGTAATTTGTTGCAGTGGGAAAGATTTGGAAATCGAGACAGATAACTATAAACGGTTTGATTTATTAGACACGATTAAGTCCAATACCATGCATATAGCATCGATTGGTATTGGATATGGTTCAACACTAGAGCTTTCCAAAAAAAATGCAACAATAGCTATACGTAAGTCTAAAACTGAAAACAGAAATGTTGCATATGTAGCTTATGGGGCTGACAAACTGATTGGACCTATATCGAATAATGCCTTGAATACTTCCGTCCCGGAAATATTCGAAAAAAGGCTCGTGGCCATAGCCACAAATACCCATTTAAGTATCAATACAATATACAAAATTGATTGCATTGTCCGACAATCTGACACTAAGCGCTTTACTTCCAAAGAATTATCGGAGAAGCTTGGTGTTAGCCTGAGAACCACAAATCGGATACTAAGCGCTTTGAACGATAATGGCTATATAACATACGTTGGAAAAAGCATAATATCACAAAAAGGTCGTCCTACTTCATTTATTAAAATTAATTTTTAATTTTATGTCGGAGTAGTTGCGTAAAAAAATGTTTGACTTATTAAAGCATAAATTAGCGTTCTAAAGTAAATCCACGACCTTTTTACTTCAATTTACTCGAAGCTGATGAAACGTATACTATCAAACAACTTAATACTGTTTTTGAAAA
>CAYJGJ010000049.1:0-6210 GCA_964370025.1 uncultured Oscillospiraceae bacterium | reverse complement strand
AAATTCTCATTTTATTCCTGTAATTCTTTCCACACTTTTAGACCTCTACTAATAATCATCTTTTTATTTCGAGTATAACGCGAAAATTAGAATTTATATACCACTCTCTCATATACTTGCGCACTCATATTAGTGGTAGGCATTTGCCTCACATATGGAATAATCTATTTTCATCATTCTGTTTATGGACGAATCATAGGATTCACCCGTCTCATTTGGCGGATTAAATATTTGCAATCACACTTTTTAATATATTCTTTACCGCTTCTCACTTATCTTTTGGTACGGTATTCAGTAATTCGATTGCCTCTATGTTGAAATTCTCTCTTCCCAACAACAGATAATCCAAAGTGGTTTCTACCTATTCATGCACGGAAGTGGAAATTCCGAAAAAAATGCTTTTGCATCACCTTTCACAGCTTTCGCACTAAATCCAAGCTGCTCTGCAGCCTTAACAATACCGACTGCATTCGTTCCTTGTTTATCTGTTCCTGCCACTGCACGAATTTTGGTAATCCCTATACTATAACCATTTTGTTTTGATATTGTTGCAAGGCAAGCCGCCCCACAATCTGTTATATCATGTTGTTTTATACAATAATATCTCATAGTTTCCTCACTCAAATTCACTTTCAATATCTCATGAAATATATCAGTTTCTTATTATGACTATACAAAAAAACAAATTATAAATAGCTTGTATAAATCAAATTCTTATACAAGCTATTTCCTGATTTTTTAAATGATAAATTTATTTTTGTTGTTTCATCCCTGATAATGAAATGTTTGTTGTAAAATAGAAATGGAAACAACGGTTTTGAAATTAATTTGATACATTACATGTAGATACAAAAGATAATTCATTTCAACTTTCTTATCTTATAATTTGTTTTCAACAAACCATATGCGCAATACCTTTTCCTATGGCATAAGCTAATGAATACAAAAAAAATCCAGATAATCCTAATCCAATAATCATTTTCATCATTTTACTTCGTATCATTATATCCATTCCATATTCCTAATCCTATCAATCCAACGCCACCCGTAACAATCGCGTATGCTTTAGCACCTGTATATGCTACTCCCAAAATAGTTATTGTAAACACACCCCCATTAACATTCTCATAATCCATTTCATTCAATTCACTAAACCCTACATGATTTCCCATTTTTATAATCTCCAAATTTTATTATTTGCCTTTTACAATCCACTAAAAACACACTTAATTTGTTGCATGTGCATAACCTTTCCCTACTGCGTATCCCAATTCGTACAATACTCATCCTCCTGCTAATAATACAAGAATTCCGCCTCCTTGAACTTGTTCCTTTTCATCCATAGATAAATTTGTAAATCCATTATCCATTGTTAATTCCATGATATTATTCTCCCTTTAATTTTTCATTTATATAAAAGATTAAAATTCACTCACAATATCGACCTTGCTAATGTTTTTTCATCTAATATATCCAACTATATAATACTCAGATTATCTATAACACTATAATGCCTATGTGACTATTCTCAACTATGCTCTCAAATATCCATATATGATTTTGTTTCTCTCTGCGTCACATTGTGGGCTAGTGCACTTATATCCTATTTTTATAATTGCCATCACCTATTTGCTCATCTTATTTCTTACTTAATTTCTACGAAAATGTGCATATTCTGCTACCTCTAATGCTTTTTCCACCGTACCTTATTAGACATACTCTATTAAAATCCATATTATAAAAATTACTACACCCGCTAACGAACGAATACATTTATATCTATACAGATTTTTTTACCCCATTTAACATAACCGCTTTATACACACTAAACGATTTACACCTATCGACTCAAGAGTTTGTATCTATGTACTTTTGCACCCACACCATCATTCCCAATATAAAAATAGCCTGACTCAATATATATGCCAATTCAAAAATTTGTATATATCGTAAAATAAGAATGGCTACTATTTCGATTGTCAAGAGTATTCTTACTCTCTTTTTATACTCACCACACTCAGCATCATCTAATTGTTTATTCTCTGTTTCTACTGGTGCGAACCGAACTAGAATGATCGCACCAACACACATCGCAATTAATCCTATAATTTCTCTCATATCATTCGGTGTCAACATGGATATCACTAATATCATAATGAATATACAATTAGATAATACCAAACATCTTAACTCTGTCTTGCAGTGATAACCACCGGCATAAGATCGCAAACAAGAAAAGCCAACTAATAATACAATGGACTCTAAAAGCATATTCAACATCAGTCCAATACATACAAGTAACATCGTATTTGCTATACTAGTTAACAATGCATGAATTCCATACTGTATGATTTCTTTTTGCCCCTGTTCAACTTTCTTGTTCTCGATTAAAATATTAACAATTTTCTCACTCTGTTTCTCAAACATTAGAATTTACGAAAATTCTTGAGATTTTTAGGTGTTTCTGGTTGATGGCTCCAATAGAAACATGCTGAATTTGCACTATATGTAACCATCACTAAAGCTAACGCTGACAATAAACTTGCGTGTTTAATAAGTATTTTTCTCATAAATAAAACCTCCTCACAAATGATATGGTTATACTACCATACACATCTGTAAAAAGGTTCTATCGTTCGCAACTTACACTTTTTTGTTCACAACTTACATCCTTTATAATATGATTTCGACAACAAACATACTTTCTATTGTCGAAATTTTGAAAAACCCTTCTTTCTCTTCTACAATTCTTTTTACACTCTTAAGACCAATCCCATGCTGATTGGCTTTGTTCTTGATAGTCTTAGGTATGTCCTCTTCCCATTCTAAGATTTTATCACAAGGATTAGATATCCTTAAATGTAAATTATCATACTGCTGAGTAATTTGAATTTTTATCCAGTAGTTATCGCTTTTATCATATGCATCCAATGAATTTTCGAGTAAATTTCCTACGATTATACATAATGTTTGATCATCTATTGTGATTACCTCCATTAAGTCCACACTAATAATCATCTTAATATTCCTTTTGACTGCCTTAATATAATAGAAATTCAAAATAATATTCAAAGCATTAGAGCTTGTATAATTCAGATCAACCTCTCCAACCATATCATCAACCCATTGCTCCAATTCAGAATCTTGTATTTTCCCAATTTCACCAGATCTTAACTTAGCTACAATCACATGAAGACAATGCTTGATATTATGTTTTAATTCTCTGTACTCTTTCATTTTAGATTCCATTAATTGATATTGACTTTCGTAAAGTGCTAGCTGCTTATTCAATACTTTAGTTTCATATTTCATTTCAAATAGTTCAAGTAACTTTGCATACAACTGAATATATATAACATTAACGATTAGTACTACTAACAGAATAAATGCATTCTGCTTGTCTGAAACTACATCTGAAATAGAAAACAAAAAATCAATTAGTAAAATACTTCCTACTGGTACTATCAATAACATGATGTAAATTCTCAGCGGAATACTCGCATTATAATCTACAAACTGAATCTTATAACTGGTTCTTAATTTACATATTTTAATCAAAATATATGGTGCTACTTTAATCACTGCCATCATAGGTAAAGCCAGAAATTCATCTTGAATGATTTCATTCATATTCCCACCTATAATTGATTGCACAAATACAGGTACAGCTACATCTATTGCCATCAATGCTACTACCACCCCAATACATACAAATAC
Organism: uncultured Oscillospiraceae bacterium; assembly: GCA_964370025.1. GTDB lineage: Bacteria > Bacillota > Clostridia > Peptostreptococcales > Anaerovoracaceae > CAYJGJ01. The sequence goes on along the minus strand of CAYJGJ010000049.1, from coordinate 2,493 downwards.
TTTTGTTTTTATGGTTGATTGGTATACTAGTGTCAAACAAAATAATATCACAATATTCAGTGGTATAATCATATAAGGTGATACTCGAACCAAAGACATAGTTGCAGTAAAAGCAAAATATAAAACGTACAAAAATCTGCCAAGTAATCTATTCTCCTGCTTCACAAAGAACATACTATATAATTCATAGATGGTCAATGTGACCGCCCATGAAAAAACAAGAATAATAATAAAATAGATGACCTCATACATACTTAGTCTCGTCTTCTTTCATTTAGATATTCATTATATCGTTCCCACGACATCTTTTGAAATGATCGCCCAATCGGAATCTCAATCGCTCCCTTTATCTTTACATAATGTTTTGACATAGACATATATCTCAGATTCACGATATGGGATTTAGTAGGGCGTATAACAACACCTCTACGCTCCAATTGTTCCCAAACCTCTCTAATTTTCCCTTTATATTTTATACACTCATTGATGGTATGTATCTTAACATAGTGTCCTTCACTTTCCCAATACAGCACTTCCTTCAAGTTTATTTGAATACGGCTCCCAGATAATTTATATTCGAAGATTTCACTTGAAGCTACTTTCCGCTCCTCACAAACAGCTTTTAATACAGATTCAAGATCTGTACTGCATATTGGCTTGTCCAAAAATGCAAGGGTATTTCTACCTAATAACTCTTTCCATCTTTTCTCGTAATTAGAAATAAAAATCAACCAACACTGGGGATGCTTTTTTCTAACCTCTCTAGCAGTATCTATTCCATCTAATTTATGCATTACTATATCCAGTAATACAATATCGTACGCTCTCATTTCTAACTCCTTTAAAAGTTCTTCACCACTTTCATGTGCACTAACTACAAAATCCACATCCCATTGTATTTGAATTTTTGTCAATGCATGTTCAATTTCTTTTCTATCCTTTTCTGAATCATCACAGTAGGCAATTTTTAACATATTGACTCCTCCATTGTTTTCCGATAGAAGAATTATAGCAGAAAAAAAATATATATCAAACAAACAGATTATATCCGTACACTATTTTTTTACACTTGACCTTTTGACACTATAGTTCTTTTCAATATTACTATAATAAAAGTGAATATTCAACAAATCACCTTTTATAATCGTGAATATTTTTCATGTAAAAAAAGTATAATATAACTTGGAGGACAATATACATGGATTACGAGATATTTTTAAGAAACCGAATTGTACAACTGTGTAAAAGTCATAATATTTCTGAACATAAGTTGAGTAAAGAGCTTGGACACAGTAAAAACTATATACAGGGAATAACTTCTGGTCGCTCTTTGCCGTCCCTGTCAGAATTCCTATATATTTGTGAATATTTCAATCTAACGCCTAAAGAATTTTTTGATACAGAAACGCAATACCCTCTTTTAATTCAAAAGGCTTTGGAAGGAATGAATAAGTTAAATGACAATGATTTAATAAACTTGATCTATACTATCAATCGATTTAATAAATAACGTATAACGGTTCACTTACTAAATATAGTAGGTCTGGGAATCGCATTAAAATTCTTCAGACCTATCATATTTATTTCATATTAAGAAACTAAGTTAAAAGGATATGCTTTCATCCTCAACAACTGCTTAGATTGAATTACTCTCATTATTATATATGTTTTAAATTTAGAGTAGTTTACTTCATGTGAATTGATTATCTCATAGATTCGAAGAAAACAGGAACAGTGTGTTATTCATCGCCTACTTTTAATACTTACTCATCTATGCTATTCTATAAATTAAGGTATTCACAACATAAAGGAGACATATGAAAGAACTAAATTATAACAGTCTTGCTGAATTCGATTTATTTAAAGCTGAAGAAAAAGAAGTGCCACTACAAAAAGAACTATAAGAATTGATGGTAAATCATTTTCTGATTATATGCATCAATATACAGCCCTCAAGCAATCTGAGGTTACCAAATTAGAAAACAAAGAAAAGATTGCTCTTTTCGAATTTTTATTAGCCGCCCCCCTAAAATGTCTGATGAAAATTTTTGTAATATTACAGTTAAATTTTTTGATGATGAACTTGATGCATTTCTGACTATAGAGGCTCAAGATTTATACGGTTCAAATGCTATGGCAAGCGAACACTACACGGGCTGTATTATGTCCTAGCTATTTGCACTATACTCCGACTTTTCTGTTAGTTCCGTTAATGATAAAATCAAATTTTCATTCCATATAAAATTATATGATGAAATTATAGTTAATACTCATGAAAAAGAGTTGAATATATTGCAAGAAAAGATGCGAGGAATAACTCGATTAGAGTTTGCTAAGAACTAAAAATCCCACTACTGTAAATAAAGAACTTTCTTCATATAGCGAAACAATAAAAAATCAGATTTCTCGGCAAAATTCGAAGAAGAAATCATCACAGAAATATTATTGTATCAAGCTACTAAAAGTCACTTTTAATATCTAGCTTTACCTATA
>CAYJGJ010000048.1:0-6660 GCA_964370025.1 uncultured Oscillospiraceae bacterium | reverse complement strand
GTACTCTCTGACCAATCATAAAATTTGTCATAATATTCTTCCCATTTCATAATATCATCTCTTCCTTATTTAACCACACGGCGATAGATCTTCAAAAATAAGATTCTCAACAATAATTAGTCTACTGGGTTTCCAGTAGTTCATAAAGTCGTTTTTGCAAGTTAACTATTACGTCGGATAAATTGTCACTGTCTATTTGTTCCTTTTTGCTCACGAAAATTTTCTCTAGCATTGAGATCAGTTTCTCAAAATCATTTTTACGCGCTCGTTGAGCTAGGACTTCATCTGTACGGTCGATTACTACTTCGATTACATTTTCTATCATACCATCTTTTTGGATCAATGGCACGGCAAAAGCATCGAATATTTTACTTCGGCTATGGCTGAGAATTTCCTGTTGCATCTTTTCAACTTTATTACTTTCTAAGCATCTTAAAACTGCGCAATCCCCGCACGAATCACTCGCAAGTCCAATAACTTCATAACAATTTTCGCTTTCTAAATCATCTTCCGACAACTCAAGGTATTTACGTAAATAGTCACTAACAAAAAGAATTTTTCTGTTTTTGTTCATCAAAATATATCCGCAAGGAGTAGCCTCAAATATCTTTTCTAATAATGCAGACAAATCAATACTTGATATTTTTTTCATTTCACTTTCGTCCGCGATATCTATATCACTCGTTTGGGTAATTACTCGTTCAACGTGGGCTGAGTTTCTCGCCGAATATAGTCCATCAACCATATTATCAAAATCCATGTTGATAAAAGCGCTAGCAACGGTTTTATCTAATTGTGTATCAATTACAGATTCTATCTCTTTTAAGGCGTATTCATGAGTGTGTGCCTTACGATATGATCGAGTTGTAGTGATAGCATCATATGTATCTGCGACTGCAACTATTTTAGACCCTAATGAAATTTCATTTCGTGCAAGTTTGTCTGGATAACCATATCCATCATACCTTTCGTGATGATGCCTTGCTATGTTTCGAATATTACCGAAACTTTCTAGTCCTTCAAGCATATTATATGATTCTACTGGATGATTTTTTATTATCTGAAATTCTTCATCTGTAAGTTTTCCATTTTTATTAATAATGGAATCAGGAATTCTGACTTTTCCAATATCATGAAGACTAGCCGCAACCGATATTTCAAAAACCTCATCCGGTGATAATTCTAGTGCACGTGCAAGATTAAGAGATAACTTTCGCACGTTGTCCGAATGGGATGCCGTGTAACTATCTTTTGCCTCTAACAAGTGTGAAAGAATTTGAAGTATTTCATCATAGTCTTTATTGCGTTGCTCCAAAGCGAGCATTTCTTTAGTGCGATCTATCATTATCTCAAGCACGTAAAGAACTTTGCCATTTTCATCTAATTGCAGTGGAATCGAATAGTCATCGATATAACGGATAGCACCATTTGGCAAAAAATCTTTTCTAGAGATAAAGGCTTTTTCGCCATTCTCAAGAGATTTAGCTACTGCGCAGTTGACACAACGTTTTCCACCATTAGATAAATTATAACACTTGTCACCGTATACTTTTGCAATATCAAGATTTCGAAGTTTAGCAAAACTCTCATTAATATAATGAATACGATATTGATTATCCAATATTACGTACGCAATCGGAGTATTATCGATAAACAACTTAATAAGTTCATTTTTTTCTTTTAATAAATCGATCATTTTGTTCCCCCATTTTCAGAATACAAAAAAAAATATTATAATCTCGCTTTTCTTTAAACTAATAGCGAATTGATTCCTCATGTCAAGAATGTTGTATTTTGCATACTAACTATAATTTACCATTATTTTATGCTTACTTCAACAAGATCAAAAGTTTTTGTGGGAATATATAAATGATTGATTTGTTTATTCTTTAAGTGTACTACCCTACTTTTGGATTTATGGAAAAGATTTTCATGGGTATAGCTTTCATAAGTTTTTTTGCCTTTACTATATCATAGTCTTTATCTGTCGATAAAATATCTACAAATGGAGTTTTGAACCCTGCTTTTATTCCTGTACGAAAAAAACCGTTTCTCTCATAGAACGCTAGTCGTTTAATTCTTTGCTCATAGTTAACAGCAGTTTGATCATCCATTGTTTCAATAAAAAGTGTAACTGGCTTACTAGGATACTTATCAAATATAATTTGTAATAATTGTGATCCGTATCCTTTTGAGTGTATTTCATCGTTTACTGCGATATAAAATATAAATAAAGAATCGGGCGATTCTATTGTGAATAATACTCCTACAAATATATCATTATCATAATACACCTTAAATTCATAATTCTTCTTTAATGTCAAAAGTTTAATAAACCACATCGGCATAAGCTCTTCTTTTGGAAACACTCTCTTCATGAACTGACATATCTCATTGTAATTTGCAAGTTTTCTCGATAGTTCTTTCTCTATTAAATTCATATAATAATGCTCTCCTATTCCTTAATATTGATAGCGTGACTTATTCCTTTTATATAGATAAAAAGAAACTATTACGGATAAAAATTCCGCAACGGGCACAGCAAGCCATACACCATTCAGGTTAAATACTTGTGGCAAAATAACAAGTGATATAACAATAAACACTAAACTTCTTAATACTGAGATTATTGCCGATACCTTTCCATTTGACAATGATGTAAACATTGCCGAGAAAAAAATATTAAATCCCATAAACAAATATGCGGGAAGAAACAGCAAAAGCCCGTTTCTTGCCATTTCGAATGTTGAACTGGTTTCTGATATAAAGATACCGATTGCTTCATTTGAAAATATTAGAGTTAACACAATTACAATAATAGAAGCAACTAAAACGACTTTTAAGCTTTCCACTATAACTTTGCGCAATCCTTCATGATTCTCCTCTCCATACTTAAATGCAATAATCGGTGACACGCCCAAAGTAAATCCGGAGTAAATTGCATTCTGAAACATTTGAATGTATAGAATCACACTGATTGCTGCAACTCCCGCGTCGCCTACCATACTCAATAAAATAAAGTTAAACATCAGAGTTGTTATTGATGTAGCCAATGAACCTACGAGTTCCGATGAGCCATTAAACATACTTTGAGCAAGAGTTTGTATTTCAAGCTTAGGTTTCACAAAATGAAGAATACATTTTCTATTAAAAATAAAATAGAAAAATCCAATTACACCCGGAAGAGCATATCCAATGCCTGTTGCGAGTCCTGCACCCACAATTCCTATATCGAACAAGTCAGGTGAAATAAGCACGTAATCAAGGATTATGTTCGTAATCCCCCCCGCAAGGCTTAATACAAGACCAAACATGGGGTGTCCAGCTGTTACCATAAAAGACTGAATAAACGCCATGTAAAAAATGGGAATAAAAAAACCTGCAAAGCTCAACATATAGTCTTTTGTAATTGAATATAGACTTTCGCTTACATTTAATATTTGAAGGATTTCATCTGGGAAAAATAATACAATCGTCGTAAGTACTCCACCTAACATTCCACCAATAATGTAAATAACTGTTAGAAATTCCCGTGCTTCTTTTTGTTTTCCCTGTCCTAAAAACTTAGCAATCACTGCGTTTCCGCCTGTAGCAAACATTAGACCAACTGCCATTATTATTCCAATCAATGGCATTACTAAATTCACAGCAGCTAAGGCACTTTCTCCTACGAATGCCGATACGAATACACCATCTATTATTGAGTAAGTCGACATGAATACCATCATAAGCATACTTGGCATTGTATATTTCAAAAGTGCACTCATATTAAAATTTCTAGCTAATGGACTATTCATTTTCTTTTCCTATACTCTTATCATCAAACATTAATTCCGACAAAAATTCGATCATTTCACAAAATATATCTACTTTTTCTTCCCCAAACTTTGCCAGTATGCCTCTTTCGATTTCATTTTCATAACCGGCGGTGGTTTCATAATCTTTCGGGCTGTCTGGATTTATTGATAGATAAAACACGCGTTTATCTGTTTCGCTTTGTTTTCTTAAAACATACCCTTTTTTACATAACTGATTAATTTTCTCAGTCACAGAGGGGCGAGTAATTTTTAGCAAATCGGCAATTTGCGAAGACGTATACTCGTTAGGATGTGCCTCAATAATATTAAGATACAGTGTGTCATGATATGATATCATACTCTTTTTATCATGGGAATAAAGGCGCCGAAGTTCATATAATGCTGTGTCATGCGTTATTTTGTTTAGCGCTTTGCTTATTTTTCCACTCATTTCCTCCACCTCCGGAATATCACTCAAAATTAAATACTTTAAACTAACTATTTTATACTAACTATATTAAACTAATCATGTGCCACTGTCAAGATTTATTCTGTGTTATTTTTGTGATTTCTTCTATTAGAAAAATCACATTGGGGTTCTTCCGATTCTCTAATTATCACGAAAATCTTTTTTGCGCATTAAAAAAGCCTCGAGCACAAACTGTGATCGAGGCTTTGGACGTCTACTAAAATATCTTATCAAGCGATGGAGATAGTGCTTGTGTTAATGCATCTTTATTTAAACATGCGTGATATAAATCATACCTGTACTCACTGAGAATGTCGTCTATCGCATTAAACAATTTTTTATCTTTGAATATATGTGCTGTTGAAGTAGGCGAGTATCTTGTCCCCACCTGCGATAGAAGGTCTTCCTCCATATCGCCTAGTGTTTTTTCAACTGCATAGCTTCTTCCAACGCTATCTGTCGCAGCATCAATCGAATCCGCTATTGAGATAATATCAATAATTGACTTCACAGGACTTTGTAAATTATCAAAATCCTGTGGATAGCCGAATTTTCCATCAAAGCTTTTGTGATGCCCAAGGGCAATATCTAGAAGATACTGAAATAATAGTGACTTCTCATTCGAATTTTGAAATACGGATTCTTTAACAAAATCATTTATATGCTCTTCCTCATTTAATTTCGAATTGAAGTTTACCGTCTTTTTAATGAACGACTCAGCTTTCGCAGAATGCTGTTTTATCATTTCAAATTCATGGTCACTTAATCTACGGACATAAAATGAAACCATATGCGAATAAACAATTTTACCGATATCGTGAATAAGTCCGGCATACCATACAAAGGTAAGTATTTCATCTCGTTTAGCCAAAATTTCTTCTACCGAATTAACATTGGGTAAAGATAAAAGCTCCTCCGGTGCAAAATGAATAATATAATCGGTTATCGCACAAGCAATTTTAGCTACCATAACAGAATGTACGAATGTAGGAACATGTCGAAAAACAGTTAGTTTTAATAATAATTTCAAATATGTAATATCGTCAAATATATTATAACTACCTATTGCAAAATGCGATAACATTGTTGATACGCGTGCTCCATCCATATTATCTGGCAAATTCTCAATATAGCTAAATACACCGTCTTCTATTTCCTTGGTTAAGCGTTTCTCATCTTCTTTTGAAAATCCCTTCGGCGTATAAAGATGCAAATAGACCAAAAATAAAGCTCCAACATGGAGTTTTTTATATAGTTCATTATAACCAAAGTCATCATCCACCTGGGAATGTATTTCATACAATTTTTCAAGCAACTCTTCACAACTGATAAGATCGTTGTGAAATCTTGCCGCATAATAATAGTAAATATTCTTAACTTGGACTGATGTATAGTCATTTGTTTCGACAAGTTCATCTAAACGATTAGCTTCGTATAAAATAGTGGCCGATTCCAATAGACGCCTTTTATATCTTTCTTTAACTGTATGATTTCTTTCCGATCTTAATGCTGTTATAGTCGTTGAACATGTATTTTCATGCAAATTTTGATAGTATGCTTTTAATGAAAAATCGGGATCAAACTTCTTTACTGTAGTATTCCAAAATTTCAAAGCTCTGTCATATCGATTATAAATTTCATCTATATCTGCACTAGCTACACTTATATACGAATTGCCATAAGCTCTAGCGATAAGACTACGTGTATCCTTATCAAACTCCTCATATCGGTCGCTAAATAACATAACGTTATCATAACAATCAGACATCTCCGCTTTAAACAAGTAGCTATCAAGATAAAACAGAGCAAGCCCTTTATAGAACATATTCCTAATATACATCGCATCATTACCTGTGTGCTCCGCATATTTTACGAGGGCATTACGAATTTGATAGCAAAGACCTGTATCAATGCTCTCACGATAGCCAGAGAGCCTTTGGGCAAACTCTTCTAACTCCTCTGCGTGTTTTTCACTTATTTCAATAGGATTATTGATAAACGGCATAATTATCTCATCAATTAAAGAATTCGTTTCATCGATTACATTTCGAATTTCAACATTACGTCTAGATAAAAAAGACTTAACGTCTTTTCGATCTATTGTTTCATCCTTTACAAATTGAGTAGATGCCAATTTAACAAAAAGCAATTCGTTCTCTATTATTTTTTCAAGTATTTTTTTCATTATTGCCTTCCTTATAAACCAATCATATACATTTTAACATAAAATCCATATTGAATCAATTTATTTGGAATATAGCGATAAAATCCATATGAATATTTTACTTGCGGTTTCTTTTATTGTCCCCGCTTTTAGCGGAGACTTCAAGCCCATTGTTTCAATAAGGTCAACAAATGTTTTGTCACTACCTTGATATAGCAGATTGAAATAAC
>CAYJGJ010000047.1:0-7033 GCA_964370025.1 uncultured Oscillospiraceae bacterium | reverse complement strand
AAAACGATGCGCCTGTTAAATACTTCCCTTCTTTGGATAGTACATTGATTTTCCAATTAGATATGCAACTTGCAGTATAACCCGCACTATTATTAGTGGTTAAATAAGGAAATCTACCTATTCCATTGCGTGCTAGTTCTTCCCAAATCAGAAGCTGAGTCATCGCATATGTATGAAATGTCGGATTTTCTCTATATCCAAAGTAAACAATGAGCGACAATTTACGCTTCAATGATTCATTCACTATACCAATCTCCTCCCAACTTGACATTTCCCCTGTACTATTTAACAGTATCTCCGCATCAATTTCTAAACAAAATGCAGCCTGCCCATCTATCTGTAAATACGATAAACCCGCATTCTTAGATCCTCCGTTGGTCCAACCTACGTTCCGCAGTGCGGAAGTGTCGGCCGTAATCATATACGAAGACGCACTAACGGGAATTAACAATGCCCCTACAAAAACAAATAAACTGACAAAACACAATAACAATTTCTTCATAATTACCACCTTTCTAAATTGCAAGTATGTATATTTAATCCTTCTTTTTTCGATTATAATACATACTTTTCGCCTTTTTATTCTTTTTGGAAAAGTTGCTTTCTAAACGTCAATATTTGCTATACAATTACATGTTTGATAAGTTCGAATGTAACATCAATAAATAATAAAATAAGTATTTGACTCTTTGCGTGAGTAAGTATATAATTCTATTAATGAAAACTAATTCGTTTCTCTACTAGATCCAAGGTGGAAGAATTTAAATCAAATTATTTTGCATTCATTTACAAAACTTAAGGAGAAAACTTATGGAAGAAAATACTTTCAATCAACAACAAGATACTTCTATGCCTAACAACGAAACTTTCCAAGGTGGAGAAGCTAACCCAAATATGCAAGGGCAATATGACTCAAATATGCAAGGGCACTACAACCCTAATATGCAAGGGCAATACAACCCTAACATGCAAGGACAATACAATCCTAATATGCAAGATCAATACAACCCTAACATGCAAGGTGGACAATCCAATTACCAACAATATAGACCTATCCCCGACCACGATCATACAAATAAATACGAAGCAGATGACATTGCACAGAACAAATCTATAGCTATGCTTTGTTATTTAATGGGACCTTTTGGAATAATAATGGCCGGGTTACTTTCACAAACTTCACCTTACGCAATGTTCCATGTAAGGCAGTCTACTAGATTTTTGGTTCTTAATATGTTGTGTGTGTTCGCAATGAGTATACTATTTTGGACATTCATAGTCCCAATTGCTGCTGGCATATTATTATTAGCGATATTTATAGCGCAAATAGTTACTGTAGTTCAAATTGCTCAAGGTAAGGCAGTTATTCCTTTCATTTTACGTAGTATCAAATTTTTATAAAAATATACATTCACAAATACATTATGCATCACTGACGGATAATCATGGAGTACCATGGGGAAATGCATAATTCAATCGTCGACCGTCTGGGCACCTCAATTCTGAAATAGGATTTCTGATAAGGTGCCCTTTTTATTAATTAGGTAGTGGAATAATTATCTAATTAAAATATTCAATAAATCAATAAACTTTAATAATTATAATAGGAGGAGAAAATGAAACACGAAAATTGGAAAGGCTTTAATGGTAGTAAATGGCAAGATAAAATTGATGTTTCCGATTTCATACTTAACAATTATTCCCAATATGACGGAGACGAAAATTTTCTCGCAGATGTAACTCCAAGAACTAAAAACATTCTCAATAAGGCTGAAGAACTTTTTCAAAAAGAAAGAGAAAATGGTGGAGTCTTAGATGTCGATACTGAAAACGCGTCGTCATTACTAACCTACGGTCCTGGCTATTTAGATAAAGAAAATGAAATAATCGTTGGGTTTCAAACCGACTCTCCACTAAAGAGAGGAATCAATCCATTCGGTGGAATTAAAATGACAAGAGAATCATGTGAAGCATATGGATACAAGCTTTCAGACAAGGTCGAACATGAATTCATGTATAGAACTACACACAACGACGGAGTATTTAGAGTATACTCTGATGAAATGAAAGCGGCACGGAGTGCTGGAATAATATCGGGTCTGCCAGATGCATATGGTAGAGGCCGTGTAATTGGAGATTACAGAAGAATTGCACTATATGGTATCGATTTCTTGATTTATTCAAAAAGAAAAGATAAAGCTATGTTGGCAATGAACTTCATGGATTCAGACAATATCAGACAAAGTGAAGAAGTCTTTCAACAAATTTCATTTTTAGAGAAATTGAAAGAAATGGCTAAACTTTATGGATTTGATATTTCACAGCCGGCAAGTTGTGCTAAAGAAGCTGTACAATGGCTGTATTTTGGATATCTAGGCGCAATCAAGGAGCAAAATGGTGCTGCTATGAGTCTAGGAAGAATAAGTACCTTTCTTGATATATTTATTGAAAGAGACCTCAAATCAGGAATAATCACAGAAAAACATGCACAAGAAATAATCGATGATTTTGTCCTTAAACTTCGTATGGCTCGACATCTGAGAACTGTAGAATACAACGAATTGTTTGGTGGCGATCCGATGTGGATTACGGAGTGCATAGGCGGAATGACAACTACTGGAAAACACATGGTTACAAAAAATTCCTATAGAATTTTGCATACTCTATACAATTTAAAACCATCTGCCGAGCCAAATCTCACAATTCTTTGGTCACAAGAATTGCCCGAAACATTCAAACGCTATGTGGCTAAAGTTTCATGCGATACCGATTCATTACAATACGAAAACGACGACTTGATGAGACCACTATATGGAGACGACTATGCCATCGCTTGTTGCGTGTCTGCAATGAAAGTTGGGAAAGATATGCAATTTTTCGGTGCGAGATCTAATCTAGGGAAAATGTTATTGATGGCACTAAATGGTGGTAAGGACGAAAAATCTGGGAAGCAAATTGGACCAGTATCCGATGTGTATGATGGCGAATATTTGATATATGAGGAGGTCGTAAAACGACTTGACTATTACAGAACTTGGATTGCAAATTTGTATGTAAATACTATGAATATTATCCACTATATGCACGATAAATACGCATACGAAAAAACACAAATGGCACTCCATGATACAGATGTACACAGATATATGGCATTTGGTATCGCTGGGATGAGCGTCCTCGCAGATTCCCTTTCAGCGATTAAATACGCAAGAGTTAAGCCTATCAAAGACGAACGTGGTATAATATCGGATTTTGAAATTGAGGGTGACTTCCCTATGTTTGGGAATGATGATGACAGGGTCGATGACATCGCGAAGGAGCAAGTCGAACTATTCTATAACGAACTAAAGAAAACCAAAACATATAGAAATGCGGAGCATACTCTGTCTGTGCTTACAATTACATCCAATGTAGTTTATGGTGGAAAAACCGGTGCGACCCCAGATGGACGCAAGTCGGGAGAAGCGTATGCCCCAGGAGCTAATCCCATGCACGGTAGGGAAACAAACGGAGCTCTTGCAGCGCTTAACTCTGTAGCTAAAATTTCCTATGATTATTGCAAAGATGGAGTATCTAATACTTTTTCAATTATTCCGGAGACTTTAGGCAAAACAAACGAAGAAAGATACAAAAATTTAGTTTCATTAATGGATGGATATTTTATTCAAAAAGCGCATCACCTGAATGTAAATGTGCTGGACAGAGAAGTCTTGATGGCTGCATATGATAACCCAGAGAAATACCCTAACTTAACTATCAGAGTTTCTGGATATGCTGTTAACTTCTATAAACTATCCAAAGAACAACAACGCGAAGTTATTTCACGCACGTTCCACGATAGAGTGTAGAGCTATTTTTACACATCAAGCTAAAACTGACTGCAAATTACACCGACCTCCAAAAGCAAGATAAACACTAACGATTTGTACCGACCCCCAAAAGTTAGACCTGAAAATCTAACGAATGGGAGGTCGGTATTTTCATGGCAAAATATATTTCACAATTAAATCAGATAAACTCTACCTTAGCAAACCCTACTACACTTTCACATACTAATTGTTGCTACATATAATCATACATTTTGTATGACTGAGTTATGATTTGATTTATTCTTGCAATTATGTAAACTTAATATTATAATTACCTAAGATACGACACTTCATAATCGCAGATAGATAGTGAAGTGTCAAACACTTTTAAGCTTTGGAGAATTAATATGGATATTGAACTGCAACTATTCTTAAAGTATCATCAAAACGTGAAGCATACATCTGAAAATACCATATTGGCATACAAAAGCGACTTGCTACAATTTAAAAATTTTATTAATTCAAAAGGCACTGAGTCTCTCAAAGATGCTACTGAAACACACGTAGTGTCTTTTCTCATGCATTTGCGTGCTGAAAACAAATCAAAATCCACACTCAATCGTAAGAAGATATCTATATTAGGATTCCTTGATTTTCTCTACAATGAGGGAATTTCCAAAACAAAACCTACACACAACATTTCTACTCCACAGGGCTCTCCCAAAAATATAGATTATCTTAGTATAGAGGAAATCAACAGACTTTTTTCATCTATTGAAGACAGCCACAAAGGAAAAAGGGACAAAGCAATACTGGAAATGCTTTACGGAACTGGAATAAGAGTTTCCGAATTGATTAGGCTTAAATTTCACGATATAAACTTCGAATTATCTTTTTTGACCTGTGACAATGAAAGCGGAACCCAAAGATTAGTGCCTTTAGGAAAAATAGCAAAGAACGCACTTGGCGATTACATCCAAAACGCATATACACTTTTTCGTCCCGATAATGGTAACGAAACATCGACCCAGGATAGTAATTTTTTATTTCTCAATTATAGAGGTCAACCGTTTACGAGACAGGGAATTTGGAAAATAATTAGTCAATATGCGAATGCAGCCGACTTAGAAAAAAAAATGACTCCGCGAACTCTAAGAAATTCATTTGCAATACATCTTTTGCAAAACGGTGCAGACCTCAAAACGGTGCAAGAGATACTAGGCATAGAAAATACGAGAGCAATTGAAGAAGCTTTTTACAATAGTAAGGAAAGAAAAATCCGAGAAATATTTAACAATACTCACCCTCGGGCATAAACTTTTTACTCACTCATATCTAATTATCACTCACTAGCATGAATATATATTTCTCGTGCATAATCAAAAATACAACTAATTCAAGGAGCTTACATTAATGTCAGAAGAACAAAATAACAATTTATTAAAAGGTGTTGGGGTTTTAGCCATGGCAGGTGTCATAGTGAAGCTTATCGGCGCAGTCCTTCGTATCCCACTTACAAACATCGTGGGGACGGAAGCTATGGCATATTATTCGGTAGGATATAATATATATGCTATGCTCATAGTCTTTGCAACAGCAGGCATTCCCGTAGCTATTTCCAGAATGGTTTCGGAAAGCATCGCTATGAAGAGATATTATAATACGCAAAAAATTCTAAAAGTCTCCCTCCTTTTAATGACATCACTTGGACTAATTGCATCAATTACATGTTTCTTCGCTGCATCATATATAGCCGATCTAGTAGGAATTCCCGAAGCGGACTTCACCTTAAAAGCCGTAGCACCTGCGATACTATTCGTCACAATACAATCGACTTTTAGAGGATATTTTCAAGGATTCCAAAATATGACGCCGACTGCATTATCAGAAGTAGTTGAACAGTTAGTTCGCGTCATCGTGGGGTTGAGCCTCGCTATACTGCTAGTCAGCAATGGCCCTCAGTTTTCTTCAGCTGGAGCTATTTTCGGGGCATCGTCAGGGGCAATGATAGGTTCTTTTTTACTTATTGCAATATATAAAATCTCTAAGCCAGGGTTGATCACAAAAATAGATAACAACACAAAAGATTATGATGAATCTAAGGTAATTTTAAAAAGAATTATATTCATAGCTCTTCCTATTATATTAGCAGCTGAAATTACTCCAATAATGAACACTATAGATCTTACGATTATTATGGATAGATTGCAAAATTCTGCAAACTTTACATATGATGAAGCAACTGAGCTTTATGGACAATTTAGCGCGTACTGTTCATCATTAGTATCATTACCACAAATAATAACGTTATCTGTCGCAGTGAGTCTCGTACCTATTATTTCCGCTCATTATAGTCAATCAAACAAGGGCGAGCTAGGACGAAATATTCGATTAGGGTTTAAACTCGCAGCGACTTTATCCTTCCCCGCTGCCATCGGGATGATTGTCCTAGCAAGACCTATAATGGAACTCTTATATTTCAACCAACTAGAAAGTGCACTGCAAGCGGTTCCTCTACTCCAAATCATGGCTACTGGAATAATCATGTTAGGACTCTCCCAAACCGCGGTTGGGGTATTGCAGGCTATTGGGAAGCAACACATTCCACTTCGAAGTTTAATAATAGGCTCTTTGGCAAAGATTATGATATCGTATATGCTAACTGGAATCCCTGAAATTAATGTAAAAGGGGCGGCATTAGGAACCCTCGTAGCATACACTATCAATTTCACATTGAATTACTTGGCCATCAAAAAATACCTAAATGTAAAATTAAGTATAATTAAAATAACGCTAGCACCATTGTTATCATCGTGTATCATGGGAATATCTGCATTTGTAATACATATGCTACTGGAATCCTTCACTGGGAACACAATAGCAACTCTTATAGCAGTGATTATAGCAGCATCAATTTATTTTATTATAATTATGAAACTTGGAGTAATATCAAAAGAAGAATTTCTCATATTACCTAAGGGAGAAAAGATATATAATTTGTTACAAAAAACCAAAATAATATAACGATTTTCTCAAAACTAGCACCCTAAAAGTGTACGGCTGCAAATATCAAAAACAAGTAAAACAATGTACGCCAATTTGCTTAAAAATTAATACTTTTCACTCAAAATATCACGTAAAAAATAATAATTTTTGTTGCTTTTACCTAGGTGGTATAGTATTATATATAAACGTGTTGAAACTGGAGGGATTGAAATGAAAAT
>CAYJGJ010000046.1:0-7324 GCA_964370025.1 uncultured Oscillospiraceae bacterium | reverse complement strand
TCTGACGGTAACAGAAGTGGCGGATACAACCGCAATTCAGGCGGTAACCAAGGTGCAACTAACAGAACTGACAAGAGTGCTTTGCCTAAAATTGAAACTAAGCAAAATCAAAGAAAAGATGATAGACGCCGTGATGATAAGGATAAGAATAAATTTAATAAACTTGACAGAAATGATCAACCTCAAGGTAATACTCGACGCTCATTAGAAAAACAAACAAAAAACAAAAAATATATAAAGCAAAAGCCTATTGAAGTTGAACCTGTTATAGAAATGGAAGATTTGCCAGAAGGAACAGTAATCCTAAATGTACCGATTACCGTTGCGGGATTTTGCGAACAAGTAGAAATTACATCTTCTACAGTTATTATGGAGTTGATGAAGCTTGGAATAATGGCTAATATCAATCAAACTATTGATGAAGATACTGTACTTGTTTTGGCGGAGCAAATTGGCGTGAATATCGTAATTGGCAATGTAGAGGAAGAGATTGAAGATGAAGGTCTTGAAACTTTTGAAGACAAAGAAGACGATTTAGTAAAAAGACCTCCTATTATAACTGTAATGGGTCACGTAGACCACGGTAAAACATCGTTACTTGATGCAATCAGAAAATCGGATGTTACATCTACCGAATCTGGTGGAATTACTCAGCACATAGGTGCTTCCGAAGTAACCAATAAAGGCGAGAAAATTGTATTCCTTGACACTCCGGGGCACGAGGCATTTACAGCGATGAGAGCTAGAGGTGCACATGTAACTGACATAGCAGTGCTAGTTGTCGCCGCTGATGATAGCGTAAAACCTCAAACTATTGAGTCAATAAGTCATGCGAAAGCAGCTGGTGTTCCAATCATAGTCGCTATGAACAAAATGGATAAAGAAGGTGCTAACCCTAACAAAGTTATGGAAGACCTATCTAATCACGGAGTTTTAGTGGAAGATTGGGGGGGAGATGTAATCTGCGTGCCTGTTTCCGCTAAAAAGGGAGATGGAATTTCAGATTTATTAGATATGATTTTACTTCAATCCGAAGTATTGGAATTAAAAGCAAACCCTAGTAGATTAGCTATGGGTACAGTCATCGAGGCAAAACTTGATAAGTCGAGAGGTCCAGTTGCGTCACTACTTGTGACTAATGGTACTCTTAAATCTACAGCGAGCATTGTAGCAGGTACGACATCTGGTAAAATCAGAGTAATGCATGATCACAAGGGGGCGCCTATAAAAAAAGCAAAACCTGGTACAGCTGTTGAAATTGTAGGTCTTTCCGATGTTCCACAAGCAGGTGATACTTTCAACATGGTAAATGATGAAAAACTTGCGAGAGAAATTGCCGAAAACAGAAAAATCAAACTTAGAGAAGAAATCTTAACTAAAAAAGCAAGCATGACTCTGGAAAAATTGTTTAGCACTATAGCGGACAATGAAATAAAAGAACTTAACTTAATTATCAAGGCTGATGTTCAAGGTTCAGTCGGTGCGTTAGTTGCATCCCTAGAAAAATTAAATACAGAAAATGTAAAAGTAAAAGTTATTCATACCGGTGTAGGTGCAATTACGGAATCAGATGTAATGCTTGCGGGCACTTCAGGATCTATTATAATTGGATTCAATGTAAGACCTTCTACAGCAATTGTTACAGCAGCAGATTCAGTTGGTGTACAAATCAAGACATATAGCATAATATATCAAGCAATTGAAGATGTAGATAAAGCCATGATTGGAATGCTAGACCCTGAATATGAAGAGGAAATCTTAGGAAAGGTAGAAATACGAGAGACATTCAAAGTTCCTAATATTGGTGTAATCGGTGGAGCGTATGTAATTGAAGGCAAAGTCGTACGTAATGCCAAAGTCCGTGTAGTAAGAGAAGGGATATTGCTTCACGAAGGCAGCATTTCTTCACTAAAGAGATTCAAAGATGATGCTAAAGAAGTTGCACAAGGTTATGAATGTGGAATTGGCATTGAGAAGTTCAACGATATCAAAGTAGATGATATTATCGAATGTTATCATATGATTGAAATAGAAAGAAAAACTAGATAGATGAAAAATAATAGAGTCAATAGACTAGGTGAGGAAATACGTAAGATAATTAATGAACTGCAAATTGCAGGATTTAAAGATCCTAGGCTTAATACGATGTTTAGTATAACGTCTGTTCAAGTGTCCGCCGACGGCAGCTATGCCACTTGTTATATTTCTCTTCTAAATTTGAGCACGGATGGAGAACCTGATAAAGATGTTGAAGAAGATGTCTTGGGTGGGTTGCAAAGTGCGAAAGGTATGATTAAACGTGAGATATCTCATAATATAAAACTTCGCAGAATTCCTGAGTTAATATTCAAGATTGACAATGCTATGGCGTACGGAACCAAAATTGAATCTATAATCAAAGATCTTAATTAATAATAGCAATTATACTAGAATATGGAAGATAGGTCATATATGAACAGTAGCTTGGATGTCATAATAAAGACATTGAAATCTGCAAATAAAATAGCATTGTTTCCACATGTAAGGGCCGATGGCGATGCCATCGGTTCATGTGTAGCATTATCGCTTGGGCTTAAGAGTATGGGCAAGGACTGTTTTATAGTCATGCAAGAAGAAATACCAGAATCATTTGCATTCTTGGAATCAGATGTGATCAGGGCTGATCTTTTAAAAGAAAGTCATGATAAATTTACTGTGCCATTTTGTGAGCACACAAGCGAAACATATTATTCGAATTCTGAAAATTCGTCTGTATGTAAAAATGCTGAAAAATTAAGCAATATTGATTTATCAATATGTGTTGACTGCAATTCTATAGATAGATTGCCAGTGAGTGATGAGATTTTTTTAACCGCACCTATTAATATGAGCATTGATCATCACCTGTTTAGTAGCATATTTTGTGACTTCAATTACATTTTCCCAGAAGCTGCGGCGACAGGTGAATTAATATATGAAATACTCAAAGCGCTTGATGTCACAATAGATGCCAAAATCGCAGAAGCTTTGTACACATCGATAGTTACTGATACAGGTAACTTCAAATATTCAAACACTACATCTAAGACTCATTCGATAGTTTCTGAATTATATAATTCAAAAATAAATACATCTCAAATTAACATTAACATATTTGATAGCAAATCATTTCCCAATCTTAAGGTTACAGGTGATGTGCTGAGCAACTTGAAATATATATGTAATAATAAAGCTGTCATTTGTTACTTAACTCGCGACATGCTCGAAAATAATGGCGCTACACCCGATGATTCGGAGGGAATAGTCGATCTTATACGCACTGTCAAAGGGATTGAAATAGCAGTCTTCCTTAAGGAAATAGACGAATGTAAATTCAAGGCTAGTTTTCGCTCAAAGGGAAAAACTGATGTTACAGGTATTGCCAAGAAGTTTGATGGTGGAGGCCATGCCAAAGCCGCAGGCTGTACAATTCATGAAAATATCGACAATGCAATATTACTGTTAGAAAAAGAGTTAAATAATATACTATGATAAGAAATAATTCAATTAATGGCATATTGAACATCAATAAACCACAAAATATGACATCACACGATGTCGTAGCAATTATAAGAAAAAAATTGAATATTAAGAAAGTCGGGCATACCGGAACTCTTGACCCTATGGCGTTGGGAGTTCTTCCTATTTGCATCGGAAAATCAACAAAAATAATTGAATATTTGGATCTAGACTTAAAAACATATAGATGTACACTTAGATTAGGCGTAGCTACTGATACATTAGATATATGGGGTAGTGAGATCTCAGATAGACTTTCATATGACATTACAGAAGAAGATGTGAAAAATGCCATAAATAGTTTTGTGGGAATCGTTTCGCAAGTTCCACCTATTTATTCGGCACTAAAAGTTGATGGAAAACGCTTGTATCAATACGCGCGTGCACAGCAACATGTTGAAATAAAACCGAGAGAAATTTACATAAATAATATAGAAATTAATAAAATCGACTTAAATATAAATGAAGTTGAGTTTACAGTTGAGTGCAGCAAGGGTACATATATTCGGAGCCTATGTCGTGATATTGGAGAAAAACTGAATTCTGATGCAACGATGATTTCTCTTACAAGAGTAAAAAGTGGCATATTCGACTTGCCCAATTCACTAACAATAGAAAATTTAAAATCCATGAATATTGAAGACATACAAAAACAAATTCTTTCCTTAGATAAGCCACTCCAATATTTTGGCATAATTACGGTCAACCAAGATGTAGCCGTAAAAATCAGACAAGGATGGAAATTACCTATATATTTAGCTAGTTTTCATAAAGAACCTTTTTTTAAGGAGAGGAGTTTTTATATTCCATTTCGAGACGAGTACAAAAATATGTATTGCGTGTACGAGCGCAATTCATGCGATAGCTCGACAGCACACAGTAAAATGTTATCATCGATAAGCGATAACAAGCTTATTGCTATCATGTATTATGATGAGACAGAGCAAAAGCTTGTCTCAGATAAAGTTATCCCTGAGTAATAGAGTAATATGAAAATTTATACAAGTATAAGTAAAATTAATAATAAGTTACCTATCTGCGTTGCGCTTGGCAACTTTGATGGCGTTCATCTAGGACATAGGAAACTAATAGAGATGACCATAAAGACCGCTAAGGAGAACAATCTGCGGAGTGCAATTTTCACCTTTTCCGAGAATCCTAAAACTGTTTTTTCCGGTGGAGGCGTGAAAAGAATCATGCACGATGCAGAAAAAATAAAAATGCTGGAAGATATGGGAATTGATATTTTATTTAATGTTCCTTTTGATGAAAATACGATGACAATGAGTCCCATGAACTTCTTATCTGATATTTTGATAGATAAAATTAATATGAAGCACCTTTTTTGTGGATTTAATTTTAGATTCGGATATAGGGGAGAAGGTGACGTCAATTTTTTACTTAAACATTCTAAGGAATTCGGATATGCTTTAAATGTAATGTCGGAGTTTCGAATCGATGACAATGTAGTTAGTTCTTCTTTGATTCGAAAGAAAATTACGAATGGTGACATGCAATCTTGCGCTGAGTTACTTGGGCGGAAGTATCGAATGTCCGGCGTGGTTGTTGAGGGTAACAGAATTGGGAAAGATATTGGTTTTCCAACCTCGAATTTGCCGATTGATGAAAGCTTGGTTGCTCCTGAAAATGGTGTTTTCGCTACGTATTGCATTTATGAAAATCAAAAGTACCCAAGTATTACTAATATTGGAACTAAACCGACAATTCCCGGTGAACATAAAAAAAACTTGGAAACTCATATTTTTGATTTTGACAAGGAACTATATGGGAAGGCTATCACGGTCGAGTTTGTACATAAAATAAGGGAAGAAAGAAAATTCTCGTCCCTTATTAACCTTTCAGAGCAAATCGCTATTGATTGTACAGAAGTGAAAAAATATTTATCATCCCTGGAATAGCTGTATCTAGATTAACTATGGGGAATATCTAGTATCATTTGTTTGTATGCTAAAAATTCGAACCCTAGTCGCTCATAAAGTCTTATTGCAGACATATTACTTGAAACTATTTCAAGTCTATATCGTTTTACTTTTGAGTCAAATTCTTTGCGAATAAAAGTTATTATATCTGTCCCTAACCCTTTCCCCTTAAATTTATCTCTAATGTATATTTCCTCGATGAATAAAACTATTCCACCAACTTCACATGAGTACATTTGGGAAATGTGACAGTATCCAGCGTATTCTTTTTCATATTTGCAAATTATAACCTTGTTATAAGGATTATCGGTCAATGCCAAACTAATTGTATTCTCAATGTTTTTTTTAGGAATGCTATGATCTACTACGTCAGATGAATAAAATTCATCCATCATTTTGCAACACTCATTTTTGTCGATAGGTTTTATAAAATCAATCATTTTTCCTCCAGATTAAAAATTCTTTTTACATCTATTTACAAAAGGATATCCATTGTCCCCCTAAATGCCATTAGCAATCATAGCAGTCTTGTTCGGCAATGATCATATTATATTTTTAAGATTAGTAAAAATATGGCAGCAACCTGCATGAATCCTATCAATGGAATACCAATAGTATAATATCGCTGTTTAGTCTTGTGTCTAAACGCGTACATTGCTAGGAGTCCGCCAAATGTTCCACCTATTAATGCTAATCCTATTAAAGTAATATTTCGGAATCTCGAACGATTTTTCATAGCGTTAAATTTGTCTATAGCATAGGCAATAAATGCAACTAGATTAATTGTGAGTAAGTATATGAGTAGTGGGCAGTATGACTCTAACATCTTTTATTGTTTATTCCTTTATATTTAATGAAGTTGAGAAGTTATAGCAAATCTCTTTAACCATATCAATCTTAACAATGTCATTAACCCAATGTGATGGAATGCTTTCATTGCCATAATAAACACCAGCAAGACCTCCAGCAATAGCTGCTATTGTGTCAGTATCTCCGCCCAGATTAACAGCTTTGAGCACGCAGTCTTCATATGTTTCAGTTGTGAAAAAACACCACATAGCAGCCTCAAGGCTATGTACTACGTAACCTGTCGAAGCTATATCCTTGTCAGATAAATCTTTAATATTAGCATCTATAACTCTACTATAATATTGTAATTCTTCTTCATCTCTGTAGTAATTCCGTATATGGGCAATGGTTTGATTTAAAGATTTTTCTTTGTTATAACCTTTTAGTAATTCGCATAAGAACTGTACATAAATCGAACACGCAATTTTTGACCTGATATGGGCATGTGTAAGGGCAGAAACATTTTCTACTATTTTGAATCTCTGTTTTGGTGTCATTTCGTATGTATAAAATGCAAGTGGTAGTATTCGCATAAGCGAACCATTGCCATTGTCAAATTCACTATCACCACCACATTCCAATGGTAGAACACCATTAGTATAATTGTGTATCGCCGTTTGAGTTGATATTCCAATATCGAAAACTTCTCCGTGCGGCGTCATGTATCCATTTTTTACCCAGTCAAGGAACTTATTGCAAATATCGTTATAATCTAGTTTATTAGAAAGGCTTTCTGCAAGGCATAATGTCATACTGCTGTCATCCGACCACGTTCCTTTAGGTTGATTGAATGTACCAAACTCTCGCATTGTTTTTACAGGAGCTTGCGATAAGACAGTTCTATTCACGAATTCAACTGGAACACCAAGTGCATCTCCAACAACTAAACCAATAATTCCACCATATAACCTATCATTCGTATAGTACATTGTTTTCACCTTTGTAATAATTTCTCGATTGAATATAGAATCTATTAAGTATAATAGATCCGTATCTAT
>CAYJGJ010000045.1:0-7529 GCA_964370025.1 uncultured Oscillospiraceae bacterium | reverse complement strand
TTAACACTGATGAAGCAACGAAAAAGGCTGATATTGTCATGATATTAGTAAATGACGAAAAAATGAAAGACATTTATGAGGGTGGAATAAGAGACAACTTACAAAAAGGAATGACTCTAGCTTTTGCTCACGGATTCAATATTCACTTTGATAGAATTCAACCTCCTGCAGATGTAAATGTTATGATGATTGCACCTAAAGGACCTGGACATACTGTAAGAAGCCAATATCAAGAAGGCAGAGGCGTACCTTGCTTGATTGCTGTACAAAACGATGCTACAGGAAACACAAAGGAAATCGCGTTGGCATATGCAAGCGGAGTAGGTGGTGGAAGAGGTGGTATCCTTGAAACTACTTTCAAAGAAGAAACAGAAACTGATCTTTTCGGTGAGCAAGCTGTACTATGCGGTGGAGTATCTGCTTTGATGAAAGCTGGTTTTGAAACTTTGGTAGAAGCTGGTTATCAACCAGAAAGCGCATACTTTGAATGTGTACACGAAATGAAATTAATAATCGATTTAGTTGTTCAAGGTGGTTTGTCTTATATGAGATATTCAATTTCTGATACTGCTGAATATGGTGATTATGCTATTGGCGATAGAATTATTACAGAAGAAACTAAGAAAGAAATGAAAAAAGTCCTTTCTGAAATTCAAGATGGAACATTCGCTAAGGCTTGGGTAGAAGAAAACGAAAATAATAGACCTACATTTGCAGATAGACGTAAAAAAGAAAGTGAACTACAAATCGAAACTGTAGGTAAATCTTTAAGAGAAAAAATGAGCTGGTCAGATAAATAGGAAAATATAATATGAAACGAAATAGTGAAAAGATGACACAAGGCGCGGAGAATGCCCCTAAAAGGGGCCTTCTTAAGGCTATGGGATATACAGATGAGTCGCTTGGCCGCCCACTTATAGGGATAGTAAACTCATTTAATGAAGTTGTTCCTGGCCATATTCATTTGCAAACTGTTGCTAGAGCTGTCAAAGATGGCGTGCTTATGGCAGGGGGAACGCCCATGGAATTTAATACCATAGGGGTTTGCGATGGTTTAGCGATGGGGCATGAGGGAATGAGATATTCTCTCTCTTCGAGAGAGCTTATTACAGATACTATCGAGTGTATGGTAAGAGGCCACTGCTTTGATGCTTTAGTGTTCATTCCTAATTGTGACAAAATCGTCCCTGCGATGCTGATGGCTGCAGCACGACTTGACTTACCATCGATTTTTGTCTCGGGCGGTCCGATGCTTTCACTCGAAGGAAGAGACCTAAACACTATTTTTGAAGCAGTGGGAAAAGTCAAATCGGGAAAAATTTCTGAAGAAGAACTAAAAGAGGTTGAAGAGACATCATGTCCGGGTTGTGGATCATGTTCTGGTATGTTCACAGCCAATTCTATGAATTGTCTAAGTGAGGCTATAGGAATGGCATTAGCCGGAAATGGCACGGTGCCAGCTGTGTATGCTAACCGACTATGGCTTGCAAAAAATGCCGGAATGCAAGTAATGAATCTCTTGAAAGCAAATATTCGACCATCGGATATAATGACAAAAGAGGCTTTTGATAATGCTCTTACTGTCGATATGGCTCTTGGATGTTCTACTAATTCGATTTTACATTTACCCGCAATTGCAAACGAACTAGGAATCAGTATTTCATTATCTAAGGTGAATGAAATAAGTGAAAAAACTCCGAATGTGTGTAGGCTTGCACCTGCTGGCTCGCACCATATGCAAGATTTAAATAAAGCCGGCGGAGTATACGGAGTGATGAAAAAGGTTGAATCTCTGTTGCACGGAGACTGTATGACTGTGACCGGCGCGACGGTTAAAGATAACTTAAAAGACATTTCTGTTCCAGATAACGATGTTATACAAGAATATAGTAAGACAGGGGGGCTTGCCGCACTGTTTGGAAACATCGCTTTAGATGGAGGAGTAGTTAAGAGAAGTGCAGTTAAGCCGGAAATGTTAAAATTCACGGGCGT
This sequence comes from uncultured Oscillospiraceae bacterium, assembly GCA_964370025.1. GTDB lineage: Bacteria > Bacillota > Clostridia > Peptostreptococcales > Anaerovoracaceae > CAYJGJ01. Next base: position 5,537 of record CAYJGJ010000045.1, on the reverse strand, counting down.
AGCTAAAGTATATGAAAGTGAAGAGGATGCTATTAAGGGAATATTTGGCGGTGAAATTAAGGCAGGAAATGTGGTAGTCATCAGATATGAAGGACCTTCTGGTGGGCCAGGCATGAGAGAAATGCTTTCACCTACTTCCGCTATAGTAGGAATGGGGCTTGACAGTGAAGTAGCATTAATTACCGATGGGCGATTTTCAGGTGCGACGAGAGGTGCTGCAATCGGGCATATCTCGCCTGAGGCTGCCGCGGGTGGTCTCATTGCATATGTAAAAGATGGAGATAAGATTGCTATAGACATCAATAATTATTCCATCGAACTTCTCGTAAGCAATGAAGAAATTGCTAAAAGAAAAGACGAAATGCCGATAAAAAGAAAAGAAAATGTAAGCGGATATTTGAAGAGATACGCAAAGAGTGTTTCCTCTGCAAGTAGCGGTGCCGTAATTAACTAGTTGGCAAATGATTAAATAGAAAGGAATAAGATGGATAAGGTTAGAATTTTTGATACTACATTGCGAGATGGAGAACAAGCTCCAGGATGTAGTATGAATCTCGAAGAAAAAATAGAGATTGCCAAGCAATTGGAAAAAATGAATGTAGATGTCATAGAGGCCGGATTTGCAATCGCTTCCCCGATGGATTTTGAATCGGTTAGCGAAATAGCAAAGGTAGTTAAAAATGCCCAAGTAGCATCACTCTCTAGAGCAAATCAAAAAGACATCGAAACTGCATTCAATGCGGTTAAAAAAGCAGAATCACCGTTAATCCACACCTTTATTGCTACTAGTCCTATTCATATGGAATACAAATTGAAGATGACTCCTGAGAAAGTTTTGGAGCATGTTCAAGAGAGTGTTAAATACGCTAGAAGCTTATGCCCTAATATAGAATTTTCTGCCGAAGACGCTATGAGAAGTGACAAAGAATTCTTAGCGAAAGTCGTAGAAATTGCAATTAAAAGTGGCGCAAGTGTAGTCAATATTCCAGATACTGTTGGATATAGGACTCCAAATGAAATTCATGATTACATTACATATTTGATGAAAAATGTTCCAAATATTGGTGATGCAATAGTATCGGTCCATTGTCATAATGACTTAGGTCTTGGTGTTGCAAATTCGCTTGCAGGTGTCGAAGCTGGGGCTAGACAGATTGAATGTACTGTAAATGGCTTAGGTGAAAGAGCCGGAAATGCTTCGATGGAAGAAATTGTTATGGCCTTGAAGACACGAAGCGATAACTTTGGAATAACTACTAACATCGATACTACTCAGATATATAAAACATCTAAGCTAGTATCGAATATTACTGGAGTTCCAATACCTTGTAATAAAGCGATAATTGGAGCGAATGCATTTGCACACGAATCGGGGATACACCAACATGGCATGTTAGCTAACCCTGAGACATATGAAATAATGAAACCCGAAGATATCGGAATTTTGCCGAATCAAATGGTTTTGGGGAAACATAGCGGGAGACATGCTTTTACAGATAGAATCAAGAGCTTAGGTTATGAATTGCCAAAAGATGAAATAGATTATTTATTCAAGCTGTTCAAAGATGTAGCCGATAAAAAGAAAACTGTGACAGACAGCGATGTAATCGCACTGTTGACAAACAATGATCATAAGGAAATCGGAGAATACCAGTTGGTTAGTTTTGTGATTAACACTGGTAACACAATAACATCTACCGCAAATGTTAAACTTAAGAATAGTGACGACAAGATAATTGAAAAAGTTGCAATAGGAGATGGGCCTGTCGATTCATCTTTCAAAGCAATAAATAAAATAACGAAAAAAGAATTCAAACTAATGGATTATAGAATAGTCGCAACTACAGGTGGAGAAGACGCTTTGGGAGAAGTCACATTGAAACTTACACTTGATGGCGATAATATTTATACAGGTAGAGGAGTATCTACTGACATCGTTGAATCGAGTATCAAAGCGTACTTGAATGGTGTAAATAAAATTTTATCTTAACTTAAATAAGTTAGAATCTGTTCAATAAACTATAGGTGATGGGAATTGCCGAAGACAAGGGTAACAAAGATACAAACATCAGGCAATTCATATTAATTTTAGAAATTAGAAAATGGTACAAAAAGGGGTATAAAATGGCAATGACTATGACGCAAAAAATACTAGCTAAAGCAGCTGGAGTGGAGGAAGTTAAGGCGGGACAGCTCGTTATGGCTAACCTTTCTATGGTGTTAGCTAATGATATTACAGGCCCTGTGGCGATAAAAGAATTCAATAAGGCAGGCTTTGACGAAGTATTCGATATAAACAAAGTATCCTTAGTCATGGACCATTTTGCACCTAACAAAGATATCGCAGCGGCAGAACAGTGCAAGACATGCAGAGAATTTGCCCGCGAAAAAAACATAGTAAATTTTTACGATGTAGGTGACATGGGTGTAGAGCATTCGCTACTTCCTGAAAAAGGTTTAGTTAAAGCTGGAGATGTCATAATAGGTGCCGATTCACATACATGTACATACGGTGCATTAGGCGCTTTTTCTACTGGAGTAGGGTCTACCGATATGGCTGCGGGCATGGCTAGTGGCAAAGCATGGTTTAAAATTCCCGAAGCAATCAAAGTTGAAATTACAGGAGCGTTTTCTAGCGAATTTGTCTCGGGTAAAGATGTTATTTTGAACCTTATAGGAAATATAGGTGTAGACGGTGCGCTGTATCAGTCTCTTGAATTCACAGGAGATGGCATCGATAATTTAACTATGGATGATAGGTTTTGTATAGCCAATATGGCTATAGAAGCAGGTGCGAAAAATGGAATATTCCCCGTCGACGCTTTGACTCGGGAATTTATGGATGAAAAGAATCTTCAATATGAAGTATTCACTGCAGATGATGATGCGCAATATACAAGAGTAGTATCTATAGATCTTTCTGCATTAGAGCCGACAGTTTCTTTCCCGCATTTGCCTGAGAATACGCGCACTCCTGACGCATTTGGCGATATTAAGATAGACCAAGTCGTGATAGGATCATGCACAAATGGCAGACTTTCAGATATGGAAGCAGCCTATAAAATTTTAAACGGAAAGAAAGTTCATAGGGATGTTCGTTGTATAATTTTTCCTGCGACTCAAAAGATATATCTTGAAGCTATGGAAAAAGGATATTTGAAAGCATTCATTGAAGCTGGTGCCGTAGTTTCGACGCCGACTTGCGGACCATGCCTTGGGGGACACTCGGGGATATTGGCAGCTGGCGAAAAATGTGTGGCTACAACCAATAGAAACTTTATTGGAAGAATGGGACATATCGAATCAGAAGTTTATCTTGCAAGCCCTAGCGTAGCGGCTAGGAGCGCTATCGAAGGTAAGTTGACTGATCCGAGAAAATAGCTATTCGATTATCCTGTAGATTGGAGATTCTCAGTTAAAAGAAATGGAGTATAAAATGCAAAGAAAAGCAATAGTATACGGAGATAACATTGATACCGATGTTATAATTCCAGCGAGATATTTGAACACATCTGATCCCGATGTGTTAAAACAGTATTGCATGATAGATATAGATGATACATTTTCTGGGCGAGTTGCATCGGGCGATATAATGGTAGGTGGAAAAAATTTTGGCTGCGGTTCTTCAAGAGAACATGCCCCTATTGCAATCAAAGCTAGTGGAATCGACCTAGTAGTTGCAAAAACTTTTGCAAGAATTTTTTACAGGAATTCCATCAATATTGGTCTTGCGATTGTGGAATGTCCTGATTTTGTAGATGCTGTTTCGGAGGGTGATATTATTGAATTCGATTTGATTTCGGGAACTCTTGAAATAACAAATAAAGGTCTCAAGTATGATATTCCACCATTCCCACCTGAAATTCAAAGAATAGTTGATAGTGGTGGGCTTTTGAAAGCAATTAAAGAAAAGAAAATATGACAGCTTTAACCCAATCGTTGCCTGTCATTTGATTTAAAGTAATTAGCAGTGTATCGCTTTAGTGAACCCGTGCTGCAAGTTGCAAGGAAGTGGATATCGGATTATATTTTAAACTATGCTTGAATTAGTAGTATTGGAGGAGTGTGAATGTATAATATTGCAGTTTTAAAGGGCGATGGAATAGGCCCTGAGGTAGTAAATGAATCGCTAAAAGTATTGAATGTAGTAGCGAAAAAATTCGATATTGAGGTTAATTTTACCGAAGCGGATATAGGTGGTATAGCATACGACAAGACGGAGAATCCTTTACCGCAACTAACAATAGATGTGTGCAAAAATAGTGATGCAATAATCTTAGGTGCAGTAGGTGGTCCCAAATGGGATAGTTTACCCCCAGAAGTTCGCCCCGAAAAAGGACTGCTTAGAATAAGGAAAGAATTAGAGTTATTTGCAAATATACGTCCAGCGAAACTATTCGATGCGCTAAAAGAAGCATGTCCTCTCAAAGATAGTGTTGTTTCTGACGGTATCGACATCGTGGTAGTTAGAGAGTTGACTGGTGGAATCTATTTTGGAGAAAGAGGCAGAAGAGAAAAAGACGGCGAAATAGAAGCGTATGATACCGATGCGTATAGAGTTTCTGAAATTACAAGAATAACTAAAGTAGCGTACGAGTTCGCAATGAGAAGAACTCGCAATTTAATTAGCATAGATAAAGCAAATGTTTTGGAAAACTCTAGGCTTTGGCGGGAAATCGTAGAAGATATGGCGAAAGAATATCCAGAAGTAAATCAAACTAACATGCTAGTAGACAATGCTGCTATGCAATTAGTTAAAAATCCTGCACAGTTCGATGTAGTGTTAGCCAATAATATATTTGGAGATATTCTTTCTGATGAAGCCGCTCAGGTGACTGGGTCAATCGGAATACTAGCATCATCGTCAATGGGAGAAGGTTCTTTGGGGTTATATGAGCCAATACATGGATCCGCCCCTGATATTGCCGGACAAAATAAAGCGAATCCTATAGCGAGTATATTGTCATGTGCTATGATGCTTAGAGATTCCTTGTCAGAATCAAAAGCCGCGGATGCTATAGAGCAAGCTGTTGCTCGAACACTTGAAGATGGCTATAGAACATTTGACTTATTGCAAGGAGAAAATAACGATTCATTTACAAAAGTTTCTTGCAGCGAAATGGGCGATAGAATAGCCGAGAGAGTGTGAATTAAATGACGATTAGGGGAGATATTTTGAGAGTGCGAAAAAAATGTGTCGTATATCGACTTATCTAAGCAGCCAATCTGCGACATTTGTTTTTCTTTATCCCATCGAACTCTGTCTCCAGATCATTATCCAATGTCAGCAAGAATTTGGGATATTGGTCGCTGATTTTTTTAGCAAAGCTGAGAGCATTATACAATAATACAATTCAAAAACAACAGTTATGAAAATCTTTTTTCATAACTGTTGTTTTATGCTACTTGTGAAAATATTTCGTCATATCCTTGGAGGTATCGTGCTATGGTTATTTTTTACTCTAACAACTCAGCCCAAAACTCGTTGAATCCATCCTGATTTTCATAAGTATACCCTTCGTCTGAGTAAATGAGAT
>CAYJGJ010000044.1:0-8576 GCA_964370025.1 uncultured Oscillospiraceae bacterium | reverse complement strand
CTCTGCTAGTTCCTGCCGATTCAATTAGGAAGTCGGAGGATATTCCTCGTTTTTTAACTATATCTTTTAATACGAATTCCGCCATCGTACTGCGGCAAATATTGCCATGGCAAATCATTAGTACTTTTATCATTTATGTATCCCTTCAAAATCAAGCATGTTATTTACAAATCCCTACAGTTGCATAATTATGTATTTTATTATAGTAACATCAAACTAAACTATTTCCAATGCAAAATTTTCATTATTCAATCTATATATCAAATTATTTTTTTGTCATAAAGTCTTGCTGCATTAAGTACAACTAATACGGATCCGGCGTTATGAACGAGGGCTCCTGTAGCTGGATTCAAAAGACCCATAACCGACAAGACAATCGCAGCAAAATTTATTGCCATTGACATTGTAATATTGAATTTAATCGAAAATATAGTTGCGTTTGATAACTTTTTGATATAAGCGATTTTAGAAATATCATCTCCCATGATTGCAATATCAGCAGCATCAATAGCGATGTCGCTCCCCATTGTGCCCATTGCAATTCCTACATTTGCAGCTTTCAACGCTGGCGCATCATTTACTCCATCGCCAACCATACAAACATCTGAATGAGTCATCAATTCTTTTACAGCACGCATCTTATCCTCAGGAAGAAGTGACGATTTTACTTCACTTATATTTACCTTATTTGCAATGAAATTAGCGCTTTTTGAATTATCTCCTGTAAGAAGTACCGTTTTATCAATTCCTGTTGATTTAAGAATAGAAATCGCATGCTTTGATGTATCTTTTATCTCATCAGATAATCCGATAACTCCTATGATGTGCTCTGTAGTTGATACGATAATCACAGCCTTTCCTTGTTCTCTTAATATTGAAACAGATTCTTTTACTTCGTTACTAATTGCAATATTTGCATCATTTTCAATTAAATTTTCATTTCCGCAGAAAATTAAAGACTCAGTTACTATTGCATTTACACCTTTGCCTACGGACATATTGAATCCGGTAATATCTAAGTCGGAGGGAAACAATTTTTTATCTTTAGCATAATTTACAATGGCTTTTCCGATTGGATGTTCGGAGCGGCTTTCTACTGCTGTAACAACTTTAATTAAATCGTTTTTGTCGTAGTCAAATGTTATTATGTCACTTACTACAAGTTTTCCATGTGTTATCGTCCCCGTTTTGTCAAAACACACTGTTCCAACTGTTCCCATTTTTTCCAGGGCTTCACCTGATTTAATTAGGACGCCATTCTTTGTAGCTTGACCGATTGCTGCCATTATAGAAGTAGGAGTAGCTAAGGCTAAAGCGCAAGGACAAAATACAACCAAAATTGTAACGGCACGAATAAGTGCATCGTCTTGTCTTCCTAGTAAAAATGCAAATATAAAATACGTGATGGTTGCTATTATACAAGCTAAAGGAACGAGGTATCCGGCCCATTTATCCACGATTTTTTGAGTTGGGGCTTTTTGATTGTCAGCATCTTCAACTAATTTAATCATTTTTTGAAGTGATGAATTTGCAAAAGATTTTGTAACTTTAACATCAACAGAGCCAAAACGATTTATTGTTCCAGTAAAGACTTCATCGCTTATCGTCTTATCGACAGGTAAGCTTTCTCCTGTCATGATGCTTTGATCTACGGTTGTGTTTCCTGCGATGATAATACCATCAGCTGGAAAGCTTTCTCCAGGAAATACCCTAATTAGATCATTTTGATTGATATCTTTTGCATCGACCAGTTCTTCGCTATTTCCCGAGATTACGCGCCCTTTTGAAGGCACGAGGTTAAGTAACATTTCAATGCCTTTTTTCGCTTTTTCAACTGTTCGGTCCTCGAGTAGTTCTCCGATAGCCATAATGAATGCAACCTCGCCTGCTGCAAACACATCGCCGATATAGACGGCGGCAAGCATCGCAATAGTAATTAAAAGTGGAGAAGTAATCCGTTTTTCTAATGTATTGGCTACTGCTAAATAAGCCAGTGGTATACCAGAAATAACGAGTGAAACCCAAGCGGGATTAATTGGGAATTCAAATGAAATATTCAATAGTGGTAAAATATATTCTGTGATGAAACTCGCGAACAGGAAAGTTCCCGAAATCCAGAGCATTGGAGTCGAATTTAATTTCATAATGTATTTTTTCATAACAGTCACCTATATTGTTTTTGAGAATTGATTAAGGGCAGATATCAGTTGTCTTATAGTTTCGTCTTCTTTTCCACTGCTTATTCCATCAAGTACGCAATGGTGCATATGTCCTTCGAGTATAACTTGTCCAGTTTTATGAAGGGCAGATTTGATTGCCCCAATTTGAATTAATATATCCTCACACGGTTTATCATCGTCAACCATCTTTTGAACACCGCGTACCTGTCCTTCAATTTTTTTCAGACGACTTTTTATAGCATCTACATCCATACATTGTTTCATATAAAATCTCCTTTATACCTATAGGGGGTATAGGTATTCTATATTAAATTTTAATTATTGTCAAGCAAAAAAAATAGCCACTTGCCAGTAGCTATTGGGAAATCATTTTCGTTTATTGCCTGTGTAAATGCACATTATCATTGCAAATACTGCTAAATATGACCAAAATTTATGTTGTTTCATTTATTTCTTCCTCCAGAATATTTATCGTATCTTCTTTATTCATAATAGGTTTTGTTGATGTAAGTGTAAGCATTATAGTCGAGGCATTATGTAGCCATGCGGAAGTTCCTGCATTGATAATCCCTAGAATGCCAAGAAAAATCAGGGCAGTATTGAATGATACTATTAGCGCGTATTGTTTATGTATTTTTTGTATTAATTTCTTTGAAAGACGTCGAGCTTCAATTATTTTTGTGAGCTCGTGAGACAATATAGAAATGTCAGCAACTTCACGTGCGATATCAGACGAGCCGTTTAATGTTAACGATACATCAGCAACACTAAGCGCGGGGGTGTCATTAATTCCATCGCCAACCATTAATATTGTACGACCTTCAGCTTTTAGTTTTTCGATAATTTCAGCTTTTCCATCGGGTAGAATAGAGGCGTAATATTCTTCAATACCAATAAGATTACTTACATGTTTTGCATTTCGTTCATCATCGCCAGTTAGCATAAATATATCTTTAATGCCTTCTTTTTTCAGATAGTCAACAGTGAGCTTAGCATCTATTCTTGGCGGATCATTTATGCAAATAACGCCGATTAATTCATTGTTAATAGCCAGATATACGGCGCTATCATTTCCAATTTTTTCAGTTAATAAATCGGATTTGTCTTTGGGGTAAGGCACTTTTTCATCTTCAAATACAAAGTGCTTACTACCTATTACCGCATGTTTTCCATCGTATATACTTGCGATTCCATGTGCTACGATATACTCAACTTTACCATGTGCTTCGGGGTGATGTATTCCTCTTAATTTTGCTTCTCTGACAATAGATGCCGCAACACTATGTGGAAAGTGTTCTTCAAGACATGCAGCTATTTTTAGTACTTCATCTTCACTATAGTATGTAGAAATCGCAATGATGTTTGATATTTTAGGTACCGCATTTGTAAGCGTCCCCGTTTTATCAAGAACCACAGTGTCTACTTGAGATAAAATTTCAAGATATTTTCCGCCTTTAACTAATATTTCGCGATTGACACTTTCTTTAAGTGCAGAGATTATAGTAATCGGCGTCGTTAGTTTGATTGCGCAAGAAAAGTCAACCATTAGGACTGATAAAGCTCTTGTTATACTTCCTGTAAAAGCTAAAGTTGCAAAAAACAAACCAAAACTAATGGGAACAATATCATCTGCGAGCCTTTCTGCTCGTCCTTGCACCAAAGCTTTTTCTTTTTCTCCAGTGTCAATTAATTCTATAATTTTTGCTATTCGTGAATCACTTTGTAATTTTAAAATCTCAATATCAATTTCACCGTCTTCAAGCACTGTTCCCGCGAATACCGTACTATCCGTTGACTTGTGAACAGGAAGCGGCTCACCTGTCATCGTCGACTCGTTAATGAGCGAATCACCAGATACGACTGTGCCATCCATAGGTATAAGACTACCTTTTCTCACTCGAATTATATCTCCGATTGCAACTTCATTAGGATGAACTTCGACTTCGCACGAGTCTTTTATTAACCATACTTTATCTATGTTTATAGCAAGGCTTTGTGCTAAAGCATGTTTTGCTCTTAAATTAGAGTATTCAAGTAGTAGGTCGGATAGACCTAGTAAAAACATCGTTGACGATGCTGTCTTGTAGTTTTTTGAAATCAAAGAAGCACCTATCGCTGTTCCATCTAAAACCTCGACGCTAATTTTTTTATTTGTCAATGATTGAATACCACTTAAAACGTACGGTGATGAACGATACAATGTATATATTTTATGTAAAAATGATGGAAAAAAAACACGCCTTGCATAGTGAAAAACAATGTGCTTAATAATTCTCATATGAATCGTCTTTTCTATAATTTCTGCACGTTCATCTTCACTTGGGAGTCTCTCATTAATTTCGCTGAGATTCAAAGTTGATATTTTTTGTAAGATTGTTCTTCTGGTCTGTTCATTGTTGTACAGTATAAGTACAGAACCATTTGTTTCATTTGCTTTTACATAAGTTACACCAGTAAGCGAAAGGAGCATATCGGATAGTCCGTATGTCTGTCCCTTAGTTATTATGTATTTTCCAAAGCGAATTCGAAGCCTTGTAGGTTTGTCACAGACTATGTGATATTTCATGCAAATCTCCTTTGCATATTATTTGCAATTGTCGTCACAAGTACAATCACTTTTTGCTGTTTTTTTTGCATCATATACAATATCATCAGCTTCTTCTTTAATATTGGCTGCTGTTTCAAGCACTTTGTCTTTGAGTATCATAGTTCCTGCAACGCCTTTTACCGCAAGTTTTCGCGCTGCTTTAGTTTTAATAAACCCTAGTGCAGCCATACTTGTTGCTGCCCCCGCTGTAAAAATTAATTTGTGTTGTTTAGTAATGAAATTTAGCATTTTTATACCTCCTATATATTAACTATTTTTATTGTGCACTAAAAGGCTGTTTTTTCTGTTCAAAATAAACTTTTTTATCTGAAATAGGTTCTTTTGTGCATAGAAAAGTCGTAGTGTTTTTACTGTATGATAATTAGAATTTCAATATATTTCTTTTTGAATCTTTACTACCTAAAAAAACCAAGACATAGAGCCTTGGTTTTTTTAGGTGTTGTGTTCTTATATGTTATGCAAGTTGTTCGCCACATTCTTTACAAGCTTGTTCTGCTTCAGCATCTGGCATTTCGTTGCACATATAGGAGGAAAGTTTTTTTGCATTAGTTTCTTCTTCCCAATTTCTCATCCATTCGCCATCACCCCAGCCATAAGAACCGAATAACAAGACATTTGTTCCACCTAAGCTGTCTTTCACACTGTCCCACATCGGCTGAAATTCTGACTCTTCTAGTACTTCAGCTCCCATGGATGGGCACCCAAAAGCAATACTTTCATAGTTTCTAACCATATCACTAGTAAAACTATCAGATGTAAATGTATCGACCTTTGCGCCTTTACCTTTAGCACCTTCAGCTATAAAATTTGCCATAGCTTCGGTATTCCCTGTGCCACTCCAATAAACTACTGCTACTTTGTTCATAATAAAATCTCCTTTTTGTATAAGTTTTTTTGTATATTATTAAGCTACTGACATCTTTTTTACTGTCAGCTGCATAATATCTCGCCCATCTTGCCACAATTTTCTATAAATCTTTCGACATTTGTCATATTGTGCAAATTTTAGCAATGCTTCGTTTTTATCTCCATACACTTTCCAATATTTGCAAAGACTGCAGTTCTGCCCTTTATTGCATATAAAACCTTCTACATCATCTGGAGGATATCCTAAAAACAAACCTATTTCATGGGGAAAATTATATGTTTTAGAAAGTTTATGTGATAATTGATCAATACAGTAAATTATGTCTGATTTACAATATCCAAATTCTGCAAGTATTTTCCTTGCTTTCGGCTTATTTAAGTCGGTTAGGAGCAAGTCTTTTCGATACATGTAAATTAGCGCGGTGTCATCCCTCATTTTTAAAGGTGTTATTTTTAATCCAATTCGTGAAAATTCTTCATTCCAGTATTCTATATCTTTTGATAATGCAGATTTGTTTTCAAATTTTACGGTGAATAAACTTCCTGTTTTAATCGAGGCAAGTGTAAGGGAACAGTGCTCAATTAAAGTACTTTCGGATATCATGCTACATCTCCTCTAGAATATTTTTAAGTGCAGTAAGTGAACTAGAGTGTGAACGTTCGACTCTTGCATTACAGCGCTTTGCTTCACAGTTTGCACATGCAACTAGCTTATGAGAAACTGTATTTGTGAATAGTATAATTATATCAGGGGATCCAATTTTCCCTCTAACGTCACCTTTCATTTTTGTGAATATCTTTGCATTGCAGCCGTATTCTTTGCAAGTGTCAAGATATCTACGTTCCATACGTTCGTTGCCACCAATTATTACAACACTCATTATTTGCACCTACTTTCTTTAGTTCGTCTGGGCTAACTAAAGGGTAAAAAATTAACCACCGTGCATTTCGTGCGGTGGACTATATAGTTAGCATCTTCTAACTATATAAAAATATAATATAGTTTTTATTTTGTCAAGTGTTTTTTATGACATTTTCATTTATGATTGACAGTTTTTTTCATATCACAAGAAAAAGCTATGCCATTTGCGTGTACAACAATTTCCTTTGAGTAATTTTTAGTAAGATAATACTGACTACTACTGCGCAGCTATCAGCAAAGGGAACACTGAGCCAAATTCCATTGATATCGAATATAATTGGAAGAGTGAATATACCGATGCTTACAAAAACAAATCCCCTACTAGCTGCAACAAGGACAGATTCTAGCCCTCTTCCTATGAAGGTAAAATAACCGGAGTTTAAGATGTTAAAGCCTGATATCAAAAATGAAAAGGCATAAATTCTTCCACCTGATGCGGCTAGTTCAACAAGATCAGGGCTGTCGCTGATAAAAAGTGATGCGAGAGAATCGCCATAAAAAAACAGTAGCGAAAACAAAATTATCCCGAAGATGAGATTGCAAACATATGAAGTGTTCATAATTTTTTTTACCCTTTGAAGATCACCCATTCCATAATTATAACTCACTATTGGGCCAATCCCATCGGATACTCCAAATAGCAAATTAGTCCCCAATGCTCCAATATAGTTGATTGCAGTGAATGCCGTTACTCCGTCGGCTCCTACAGTGTTCATGAGCGATGTATTGAATAAGAATGCAGTAATGGCGGTTGAGAGGGCGCTTATCCCCTCGGAACTTCCATTGTAAAGAACAGTAAATATACTGTCGGTTGTAAACTTGCCGGTAAATATATTCAGTACATTATTCTTGTTAAACATAGGAGATGTAACAAATAAAAGTGCCGATACATATGAGATTCCTACAGCAAATGCTGCTCCCATTACCCCCCAGTTAAATTTTGCTACTAATAAGTAATTTATCATTATGTTTATAAATACGCTTACTATTGTTCCATAAAGATATCTTTCGGGTTTGCCTACAATTCTTGATAAGAAACCGAAGTAATACATTACACATGCTGGCAATGTGAATATCGACATATATTTAATATATGTCGATGAATCTTCTAATAACAAATCGTCTGCTCCTAAAAGCGTTGCGATAGGTTTATTTAATGTAAGTCCAATTATAGTTATTAGGATAGCAATTGCCGATATTATTATTGCAAAGGTTACAAATGCGTTTTGTGCTTTTTGAGTGTTTCCGGCACCTAAGTTAATTCCAATGTAACTTTGACTTCCTATGCTGATTACCATGCTCACTCCAACAATAACTGACATGAATGGCATGGCGATATTTACACTCGCCAATGCATTGGGTCCAATAAAATTCCCTACAAAAATCCCACCAATCATTCCTTGTATGCCACTGATTATCATTGAGATAACCGCAGGAATGCAGTACTGTAGCATTAGGTTGGATACATTTTTAGTTCCTAGCAAGTTTTCCTTATTCAATATATTACTAGACATATTATCTGAAAGTTCTCCTATATATATTAGTTTATTATAAAAATTAAGTGTTCATAAATTATTACTAGACAGATTAAATTATGTATTTCTATTATAAAAAATGTGCACTTTGAATAAATCAATAATTTTCAGTGCTTTTAATGCATGAAATGATACCATGTTTAAATAATAAAGTCAATTTTGATATTACTAATAAACATGCATAATTAAAAAAACATGAAAATTGTTATTATTGAAAATATAAAGAATTTGGCAAAGTAAAAAAATAAATCAAAAGAAAGTGTGGGCAGCGCTTTGTGATGTTCCATATGGGAAGACTAGGTCTTACAAAGAAATTGCAATAGCGATTGGGAACGAGAAAGCTTGTAGAGCAGTGGGGATGGCTAACAATAAAAATCCGATTAGCATTGTCATTCCATGCCATAGAGTAATTGGAGCAAGTGGAAAACTTGTCGGTTATGCTGGTGGATTAGATATGAAGGAAT
>CAYJGJ010000043.1:0-8704 GCA_964370025.1 uncultured Oscillospiraceae bacterium | reverse complement strand
TCCTGTTTTTCCTTCTAACGCTTCAACTGCTTTATCCAAGGAAGTAATTATAGCCTTTTTGCCAGGGTTCGCTTGTGCGAATTTCATAGCGGCTTGAACTTTAGGAAGCATACTTCCAGGTGCGAAGTGACCTTCGTCTACATATTTTTGAGCTTCTTCTAAAGTCAAAGTATCAAGGTTTTTTTGATCAGGAGTGTTAAAGTTTATTGCAACTTTTTCTACTTCCGTCAATATCATAAGTACATCCGCTTCGATTTTTTCTGCGAGAAGTTCTGCTGCGAAGTCTTTATCTATTACTGCTGCAACACCCTCTAAGCTTCCATCAGCTTTTGAAATTACTGGAATTCCGCCACCGCCACATGAGATTACTACTGTAGAATCCCACAGTCTTCGTACAGCGTCAATTTCCACGATATCTAAAGGAATTGGAGATGCTACTACTCTTCTATATCCTCTGCCAGAGTCTTCTTTTACAGAGTAGCCTTTTTCTTCTACAAGCTTATTAGCTTCTTCTTCTGTATAGAAAGGACCTATAGGTTTAGTTGGATTTTTGAAACCTTTGTCTTCTGCATCTACTATCATTTGTGTTGCAACTGTTACTACAGGAATATCTTTTCCTCTCTTCTTAAGAGCAAATTTCATAGCTTGTTGCAAATGGTATCCAATATATCCTTGTGACATAGCTCCACACACATCAAAAGGCATAGGAGGAGTAACATTCTTAGCAGCTTCGGAAGCTAACAAAATTCTTCCTACTTGTGGTCCATTACCATGTACTAGTCCGATTTCGTATCCTCTAGTACTGATTTCAGCTATGTATTCGCAAGTGCTTTTTACTACTTCTAATTGAGCTTCTGCTGTAGCTTCACCTTTGCCTGATTGTAGCGCGTTTCCGCCAAGAGCTATTACAATTTTCTTTGACATTATTTTTTCCTTCCATTAATTGTTAAACCGAGGCGTCAGATTCCAGATTAATTATCTATTTTCTCAACGCCCCCGATTAATGTTTGACATTATACATGCAATACTATTTTAGAATTACAAGTCGTCCCTATTGATTGGGCAAGACATACATCTTGGACCGCCTCTTCCACGCGACAATTCCGCACTTGGAATTTCTAATACTTTAACACCACTCTTGTTAAGTAAGTCGTTTGTAACATAGTTTCTTTCATATGTAACAACTACACCCGGAGCGATACATAGTGTATTAGAACCGTCATTCCACTGTTCACGCTGCGCTGCCATCTTGTCTCCGCCACCACATCTGATTAACTTTACAGCTGGTAATTTTAGCAAGTTCATAAGTATACTCTCTAAAGAGTCTGTAACAGTTTTGAACTTCGCTTTACCCTCACTATCTAATGTGATTTCGAATAGCTTAAGTGGTCCTTCTATTTCTGGATGAATCGTAAATTTATCATGATCTACCATTGTAAATACAGTGTCAAGATGCATAAACGCTCTTGTCTTAGGTATATCAAAAACTATTACTTTTTTGAAAGAAGATTTATGCAACATGTTTTCCGCAAAACGTTCAATAGCTCTTGCGGTTGTTCTTGCACTCAGTCCGATTGCAACTATTTCATTACTCAGAACTAACACGTCTCCACCTTCGATTGAAGGCTCGTGATCATAGTCATACCACAATGAATTTCCTTCTACCGCAAAGTCTTTGTTGTAGTGATACATATATTTCAAGAAAAGAGCTTCTCTTTTTCGTGTAGCAGTTTTCATATTATGAACGCTAAGTCCGTTTCCAACACACGCACCCGGGTCTCTCGTAAAGTACAAGTTAGGCATAGGATCCATGTAGAATGGATATGAAGACGAAATAAAATCCGCAAGAGATTTATTGTGAATTTCGCCTATATCTTCTTTTTTGATACCTGCGATAATTTTGCTAACCATCTTCTCTGTATCCATGTTGACGAGTTTATCGAAAATTGCTTCTCGTACTCCATCGGAGTTTAAATCACTCTCGTCCAACATCTCGTTTAAGAACTTGATTTTTATATCTTTGTCTGCCAGAGCCTTCGCAGTTTCGGGAACATAGTAAACAACTTCTACCCCATTTGTTCTAAGAACTTCCGCGAATGTATCATGTTCTTCTTGTGCTTTTTTTAAATATGGAATGTCATCAAATAGCAATCTTTCAAAGTTATCAGGAACTAATCCCTCAACCTCTGCATCTAGTCTGTGCAATAAGACTTTATTTAACTTTCCAATTTCGGAATAGTTATAAATTCCTTTTTTCATTTTTTTCTCCAATTTATTGATAAACCGCTATTTCAATGACTAGCCGATAGTTGCAACAATTACAGCCTTAATTGTATGCATTCTATTTTCTGCTTCATCAAATACTTTAGAGTGCTTACTTCTAAATACTTCATCAGTTACTTCTCTGATATCATATCCTGCTTCTTTTTGAGTTTTAGCCATAGTAGTTTCAAAGTCATGGAATGAAGGTAAGCAATGTAGGAATACAACGTCTTTGTTTCCTGTAGCTTCAAGCATTTTCATGTCTACTCTGAATGGAGTAAGTAATTTTACTCTTTCTGGAATTTCAGCTTCTTCACCCATAGATGCCCAAACGTCAGCATATATTACATCTGCGCCTTTCAAGCAGTTAGGATCACTACTCACTTCGATTGTAGCACCTGTAGCTTTTGCTACTTCTTGCACGCTTTTGATGACATCTTGATCAAGCTCTTTTGCCATTTCAGCTGGACCATATGCAACATAATGCATTCCCATTTTAGCACAACCATACATCCATGCATAACTCATGTTGTTTCTGATGTCTCCGCTAAATACTACTTTTATTTGGTTAAGTGGTTTAGCTACGTGTTCTTCAATTGTAAGTAAGTCTGCTAATATTTGAGTAGGGTGGTCAACGTCAGTAAGTCCATTCCAAACAGGTACACCTGAGTATTTTGCTAGGTCCTCTACTACAGATTGTTTGAATCCTCTGTATTCGATACCATCATAGAATCTTCCAAGAACTTTAGCAGTATCTTCTAGAGATTCTTTTTTACCCATTTGAGAACTACCAGAATCTAAGAAAGTAACGCCAGCGCCTTCTTCCATCGCAGCTACTTCAAAAGCACATCTAGTTCTTGTAGATGCTTTTTCAAATAAAAGAACAATTGTTTTACCCTTTAACACTTGATTACAAATGCCGGATCTTTTTTTAGCTTTCAAATCATGTGATAAATCTAACATATACCTAATTTCTTCTGGGGTGAAATCCATCAATGTCAAAAAACTTCTTCCTTTTAAATTTACAGCCATATCACCATCTCCTTTTTCTTTTTTCAAAATAACTACATGTGATTAATTAGGGGAATAAAATTATTTACTATTGGCCTCGCGTTAATTAATACAGTCTTATATCTACAGTAATTTATGCATTTTGTGTTCGCATTTATTCGGTCAATTTTGATTCCCAATTATTAGTATAATACTATATTATTTTACACAATACAATACATAAATTTCAAAGTTTTTATGTTTTTTCAAAAAACTTCACACATTGAATATAATCTCTACTCATTTTCTTCTTTTAACTTGTCAATTGGGCTATCTCCGGACATCCTAATCCCTTTTTGATACACTGCTTTTATTAGCATATGAATACCAATAGGAGTAGTGATAGTCAAGAATCCTACGGCCAGTATACTTGTATATGATACACTGATATCCACATATAGTAGGAACATTATATATGCAATTGTAAGCGTGATTGCACCTATCGTGATAGGATTAGTCAGTGCATGCAATTTGCAATAAATATCAGGAAGTCGCAGAAGTCCAATACTTCCTGCAAGATAAAATAACCCACCTAGTATTATTAGAATTCCGATAACGGATTCCCAGAATATATCAAAATTCATTTTTATTCTCCCGTATAAAGACTTGTACTATATGCTATACTAAAAAATCACTCCATTATTTTTCATGATCATTCGCAATTGGGCTCTTCGTCTTCTCTGCTTCCTCATGTTCGATATCCAAAAGCAATGCATATTCCATGGCTGCTCGACTTTCATTTAGCGACTCTAGCGACACTTTTGCTGCTGCACTTTCGGTCAAAGGATAAACGATATTCCCTTGGCTAATATACTTAGACCACACAACCATCGATGTGAAGCTAAGTATACATATTATCAAAATTCCATTCGTGTATTGGTATGTGCCATGCTTAAGTCCGTACAGAATCATAATGGCCATAACCAAATTGATAAATGACTCCATCAAGATTATTCTATTAACATCAGTTTTATTCGAAAACACCGAAAGAAGATTAATGATTAGTGAAATGGATATTATTATCATCGTCACATCTACACAAAAACCAATAATCGGATAATCAACCAAAAAATCAATCATATTTTCCACTTACCTCCCTAATAGGATTTTCATATATTTTGCGCAATTTATTCACTATTGATTCTTCCCTCGTGGTATCAAGCACATGGATATATACTTTTTTATTATCATTTGATATGCTAACGACTATAGAGCCAGGAGTCATAGTCACAAAATTAGAAAACATGACCAGTTCGAAGTGTGTATTAAAGTCCACATCCATCGAAATAATTCCCGGATTAATACTGTTTTTCCTGACGAAAAGATACGGTAATACATTCAAGTTTTGTATACATACTTCCCTAAGAAAATACAATATTACACGTATCGCCTTCCAAATTAGATTTAAGTAAAACCTATTTTTATCTTTATAAAAAAGATAAAGAATAATGGTTCCAACCAAATATCCCAATAGGAACATTTCAACCGAATTATATGGGTCAAGTGCTAGCCACAAGAGAGCTATTCCTAAATTATATAGAATCTGTAACGCCAAAATTATCTCCTTAACAATTGTTACTTCCAAAAAATCTTAAAATAATATACTGTCCGAACTAAAGCATATGTCCGTATGAAAGTTATTTATTCATTCCTTTTCTTCTCTTTTTTAATTTTGAGAATAGTATGGAAATACAGCTTGTATATATTCTGATTTATCTAGAAGTTGCTCTGCTGCACTAGTACACATATTAATTAGAGGTTCTGCGAAAAGTCCCATTGAGAGACTTATGAATACTAAAATATACAAAGGAATCAAGGCTCCTGTGTACTCAAAGAATATTTCATCTGTGCTTCGTAGTATTTTTTTGCTTTTGATTCCTTCCATAATTAATATATCATGTTCATCATTTTTTATTTTCTCATCATCTTCGATAATAACTGCTGCAGTATTATCATTTAACTCTACTGGACTGACATTTTTTTCAACAGAGTTATAGTAATTATCTGACTTTTTCATATTATCTTTAGTCCAGTGTGCTGCAAGGACTATTTTCAACATTGAAAATAGAGTTAATACTCCCACGGCAACCGCAAAGATTACAGGTATGTATGCCCCAACGTCAAGAGCACTTTCTATTACAAGCATCTTGGCGAAAAACCCGGAAAACGGAGGAGCTCCAAACAGTGAAATTGCAAGTGCAAAAAACCCCCACGAAAGCATCGGATGAGAACGGTTAATGGAGTAATCGGGATGCGTTTTAGAGGATGCTGCTATCTTATATATATCATCCGTTCCTGCTAACTTTTCCGTTATACCTGCACCTATAAAAAGTCCGCCTTTTACAACTGAGTGGTGCAGCATAAAAATAATCGCCGCTGTTATAGATTCAACTGTAAATAACGAGAAAGCAACAACAATATATCCTATTTGCGATATACTGTGAAATGCTAGTATTTTCTTTTGTTTCGAATGACTCACAGCCCCCAACACTCCAATTGCCATTCCCATTACAGCGATGATATTCATGAATACTTGAACTCCACCTTCGTTTTGGGCAAATATTAAAGTAAAAAATCGAATTAGAGAATATATTCCGACCTTCGTAACTAGTGCTGTGAATATAAATGTAACAGAACTTTTTGCCGAATCATACACATCTGGCAACCAAAAAAACATCGGAAACAATGCACCCTTAATTGAAAATACTACCAAAAATATCATGCTCGCTAGTATTACTATTCTATCGTCTTCAATTTCCTGGACCAATACCGCAATGTCAGCCATATTCAGTGTACCAGTCACACTGTACAGCAGACCTATCCCAAGCAAAAAAAAGACTGATGAAATAACGTTGACTGTCAAGTATAGGAAAGTTGCCCTAAGCTGCTTTTGGGTACTCCCAATTACTAGCAACACATATGAAGCCATTAGAAGAATTTCGTAAAACACGAATAAGTTAAATATGTCCGCAGTTATATAACTACCGTTAATCCCCATTATGAGAAAATGCCATATGACATAATATCCGTGTTTTTCTCTCTCACTACTTACAGTTTGAAAACTATATAACAACCCCACTACGGAAATAATAGAAGCTAGAAATAACATAATTCCGCTAAAAATATCGACAATAATAGTCACTCCAAATGGAGCATCATGTCCTCCCATATTTAGCGCAATTGGTCCATTTGAAACAACTTCTCTTAAAATCATGTAATTTAACATTATTAGGAGCAGTGCAGCTGTCAATGAAATTGATTGCTGGTAACCTCTATTATTTTTATTTAATATCAGTATGAGAGCAGTGAGTAATGGAATTCCAAGAGTAAATATTATAGCATTATTCATTATTTTCTTCTTCCTCTTCATTGTAGTCGATTTTACTTATTTCCTCTGAGCCATATGCCCTGTATGTTTGGAATGCCAAAACAAGTGCGTATGCAACAATCGCAAAATTGAGTATTATTGCTGTAACAACCATCGCCTGAGGCAGAGGGTCAGAGTACAACTCCACACCGTCTCGAACGATGGGAGCCTCTCCCCTTTGCAATCTTCCCATTGTAATTAGAAAAAGCACACATGCATTACTTAAAAAGCTGAATCCAAACACTATCGTGAGAAGCCTTCTGCCCATAAGCATATAAACTCCACAACCAAAAAGTACAGCTATCAACAATGCAATTAAATATTCCATAGTATATCGATTTTCCTTTCTTTTTTGATTCGGTTTCAAATTTCATCACTTTATTCTTCAATTTTTCCTATATTTAATATAATCATCATTATTGCGGAGACTACAGATAAGAATATTCCTATTTCAAATACTATTGAGCTTCCTATTTCAATGACCCCAATAAACGGCAAACTAAACGTTAGTATATATTGTGCCAAAAATTCCTCTCCTATCAGCATTCCGCCAACCCCATTTGCTATTATTATACCGACCCCCACAACTAAAGTATTTTCTAATGAAATATGAGAAGGGATAGTCATCAGATATTTTTTCCCATATGTAATGTATAATAAGAGAGCGGCGCATACCCCTGCATTAGATGCGATCAGCGATCCACCGGGATGATCATGCCCAGATATTAACAAAAACACAGCTACGCACAACACGGTTATTGCTAATGGCATCGCTAGAGTAACCAAGATTACGTTATTGTCTCTAACTTTCGGAATCTTATACTCTAAGCCGTATGTAATGGAGTAAACGCGAGTTTTACCTCTTTTGTCTGTCCATATATGAATGAGGATTGAAATTCCTATTGCAGCAATAACAACTATGATTACTTCTCCCATCGTATTAATAGCCCTGTAGTCCGTCAATATTGCATTGACAACATTAGTTCCCCCTGTCAGCTTTTCACTTGTTTGTATGTAGTGACTCGATATCGAACTAAATAGTTTATTACTATTTGCAATCAATACTAAGAAAAAAACCGTTATAGCACATGCGACTGAAACAGATGCTCTAGTCCATATATTCTTTGCTTTATACGCCCTACTTCTTTCTTTTGGCATTTGTTTTATCGAAAGCACATAAAGAACTAATGTAGTCGTTTCAATCAATAGTTGTGTCAGCGCCAAGTCAGGAGCACTAAATAATACAAAGAATACTGCTATTCCATATCCGCATATACCGAAAAGTAAAATGGAGTTTACTCTTTTTCTTTCGATGCAAATTAAAATCGGGGCTGCCATCGTCACGATTACAAGCGCTACTTCAATCGTATCAATATTAGCTAAATTGTAAAAAGAAATTGTCTCTAAAAGACGCATAGCCACTAGTGGAATGAAAATCATAAGAAAACTTCCAACAAGCGTATAGGTGATGTAGTATCTCAGGTTTCCATTCATATATATACGCCTGATTTTTTGCGCTACACTAGGAAGCCATTTTATCAATGCGTCATACATTATATTCACACCTATTCTTGCTTTTCCACGGATAATTAAATCATGGAATGCGTGGAATTTTGATAATATTAAACCTCCTATGATCCAAACTATTCCACTCATTATTAGTGCAGGGGTAATTCCATGCCAAAGCGACAAGTGAAGATGTGGAAGGTAGTAATTTATTATAATTGGCAAGAAAATATTCATGCTAGCAAGTAACAATGACGGTGCGAGTAACCCCCATGAAGCTTCGCTTGGCATAAGATTCACATGATCGGAGTTGTGCAAGTCGAGATGATGAGCAACAGTCACTTGTTCATTCCTAGACAAATCGGTTGAATGCACATGACTATCATGTGCAAATTTATTCTTGAAAACGAAAACTCTAAAAAAAGTCGATACGGCACATAACAAAGTCCCTAAAGAGCCGATTGTGGCCATTATTGGAATAGCATAATTGAGAATTGAATAACCGCCCGTTTCTATCAT
>CAYJGJ010000042.1:0-9356 GCA_964370025.1 uncultured Oscillospiraceae bacterium | reverse complement strand
CGTACTTGACTGGGGGTCAAGTGGCCGCAGGTTCAAATCCTGTCTCTCCGACCAGGTTAAACAATCACACCAGTTAATTGTTCTATACCTTAATTATTTATAGACCGTACATTTTCGTGCGGTTTTATTTATTATAGAAACGCTACGGGTATAACATTTTGCTTCAAAAAACGATTTAAGTGAACTATTTTGAGGGATGATTCAAATGAAAATAAAAAAAACACTGCGTCGAATTTTTTTTGCACTTTTGATAATAATACTATCGTTTACTCTATATGCTTTTGAAGTAGAGCCTTACCGCTTAATCGTGAATTATGTAACCCTAGGCATAAATAATGAAAATAGCGATTTGACCATAGTCCAGTTTTCTGATACACATTTTAAACCCGACTTTACAAGCGATGAACTTTCTAGTATTGTAGATACAATCAATTCACTTAATCCAGATATAGTAATATTTACAGGCGATTTGTATGATGACTACAAGTTCTATTCCGATGATGAAACGATTATCGAAGAACTCAGTAGAATAGATGCAAAATTTGGAAAAATATCAGTTATGGGAAATCGTGACTATGGTGGTGAAGCGGTATGGGAACATGAAAATATTATAGAAGCAGGTGGGTTTACTCTCTTGACCAATGAGAACTTAGTTCTCACGACAGAAGAAGGAAAAAACGTTCTAATAACTGGAGTAGACGATTCTTTGATGGGAATGCCCATAATGCCATACACCAGTTACTATGATATAGATTATAGTATATTCTTATCACACGAACCTGATGTGATTGAAGCATATCCAATCACAAATTATGATTTAGTGCTGTGTGGACATACTCATGGTGGACAGATAGATGTCCCATTTTTACCAATTATTAATGAAAATGCACTAAAAGAAACTGCTCTTTCTTCACTATATGAGAGCGGGCTCAATAGATTAAATGTAGAAAGTCCCTTTATTCCAACACTTAGCGATTATGCGCAAAATAAAACCCTGACAGCCGGTAAAGAGCTATATGACGATATGCTATCTGAAACATTGAAAGATTACGATACTATCACCGATTATGCAGTGAACAATAATGTTATACCATTTAGTGACACACTATGTGAATTGCAAATTGACAAAAATCCATATATTTATGTCAATACAGGAATAGGAACGACACATATTTCTGCTAGATTTATGGTTATTCCGGAGATATCGCAGTTTAATATTAATATTGATTAATGGTTATGTACTCTTTTCACACACTCCTTTTCGAGTTTCTTCATTACTTTTTAAAATTTCTAACGGTATATATAAAAAATACCGGCCTCTCAATTATTAGCTTCTCGGAGCTAATTTTTGAGGGTCGGCATCTTCCTTTTACACTATTTTACCAATATAACAAATTCATTCCACGTGATAAGTTTAATGAAAATCAATTCTCTAGCAATTGTTTTATTTCTGACTCAAACAGATGAGGCGTATTTATCCCTGCCATATGTCCCAATTCGTCATCAAGTAGGTACAATTTGGCATTTTTGTTCTGAGACTTAAGTACATCTATCATATTCTTGGAAAAAGTCCAATCTTCTAGGCAATCTTGCTTATTAGCAATAAGTAATACGTTCGCTTGTATTCTAAATAATGCTTCTTCCATACTTGAATATCCACGTGCCAAATCGTGATTCATAGTTATTCTAGTTGTAAAGTGCCAACTATTGAAGTCCGCATTTTTAATAATTAGCTCCGCTGCTTGACTCAGTTTTTTTTCATAGCTTGTTTCAATATTTATGTCTAAATACGGATACTCTTCCTTACTATCACGCGGAAATAATTTTTCCAAATACACAGGAGAGTAAATTGACAAAATTAATGCTTGTGCTACAACAGCCAGGGCGTCTGTGGGCTCTTTTTTTCCATAGTAATCCCCGCAATTATAGTTCATGTCTGCTTTTGCTGCATTTTTCAATAGGTACTGTGCAGATGGGCCAACCGGATTTTGCGGCGAAGACACAACTCCTACCAAATTTTCAACAAACTCCGGGTACAATACTGCTAATTGCATGGCTATCATCCCACCTAACGATGGCCCCATTGCCGCTTTTAGTTTTCGAATACCTAAACTCTCCACTAAAATCTTTTGAAGATTAGCTAGATCTTTAGTACTTGTAACTGGAAAATCCAATCCATACGGAACACCTGTTTGGGGATTTATTGTTGCAGGCCCAGTTGTAATCACATTTTGATTTTTTACTTGTATATTACATAAGTTATCCGCGGAAATAATAAAATATTTATCCGTGTCTATACTTTTGCCGGGCCCTATCATTTCATCCCAGAATCCTGGCACATCATCCTCTTTAGAATATACACCACACGGGTGACCTGTCGCACTAAAATGATGAGAAATAAGTATTGCATTATCTTTTGCTACATTTAATGTTCCACACGTCTCATATCCAATTTGAACTGGTATCGTCTTACCAGATTCAAACTTAAACGCTGAAAGCTCAAATGTCTTCTTTTCAACTATCAATACTTCATCCTCTACTATCATTCTCCGAGTAGTTCTTCGATACTCTTTAATCCGTCAATTTCCCTCCATCCCGTAGCTGATGTCATATCTATTTCATATAAGCTCATTTCTTGAGTTCCTAACCTTTGTCCATCTGAATAGTCTACCGTTCCACCAAATGGAATTGTAATTGGAGCACTTTCCATTGCTTCTACATATGCTTCCCAAGTAATATCTTCACCTTCTAGTCTCTTTAGACCTTCAACAAAGAAGTGCGCACCAATCCAACCACAATGAGCATATCCATTCATAGCATAATCTCCTAGCCACTCTGAAGCTTCATCAAGATTGTCCGCTCTTTCATCTTCATAATTAAGCCATCCTGGCGCATATATTTGGAATTTTCCAGCAATTGAATCACTTACTTGTTCTGCTACAGTAATTACGGTATTTAAGTAAGTAGTAATAGCAGGTTTGTTTACATTTTGCGCCGCAAGTTCTTTAACAATTGTAGGCATCGTAGCTTGAGCTGCCGCTACAACTACTACATCAACATCTTGATTCTTAATAGCTGTTACTGCTGCACTTACATCTGATGCTCCTGCTGCTACTTGCTCTGCGTAAACTTCCACGCCTTCTTCTTCACTTTGTGCTTCAACTCCTCGGTGAATATCTAGACCAGTATCATCACTAGTGTATATTACTCCGATTTTTTTTGCATCAAATTCGGAAATGCTACGCACCACCATAACTTGTCCCTCTGTGATGTAAAGAGGTTGTATAGGATAGGTATTAGATCCTTCTTCGAAAGTTTGTGCATTTTCTACATACAGTTCGCCTATTCCAGTTGCAAAATATACTACAGGCATTCCACTTAATCTCATGTCTTCAAGTGTTGCAGCAACAACTGGTGAACCAAAGTGACCTACGTAAGCGAAAACTTGATCATCCTCTAAGAACGATTGGAATGCCGCCATCCCTTTTACAGGATCATATTCGTCATCTTGGTGTAAAAACGTAATTGTTCTTCCATCTATTCCACCTTGTTCATTTATCATGTCAAAATACGCTTGAATTCCTGCATTAATAGGATCTCCAGTAGTCGCAAAAGCTCCCGAAACAGCTGCACTGTTAGCAACAATAATCTCTGTATCAGTTATTCCTTGTGCAAGTGTCACACCTTCACCCCCTTCTCCAGCATCTCCTGATCCGCAACCAGCTAACACGGTTGTGAATAACAAAACTATAGCTAATAATAAAGTTACTTTCTTTTTCATAGTACATCTCCTTCTATTATACTAATATTATTATGAGTAATCAATACTTTTTAAGCATTGCTCCCACCCAAGTAGGCTTCAATAAGGTTACTATCATTAATCAATACAGATGAAACTCCTTCCATATGTACTTTACCCAGATTAAGTACATATGCATAGTCAGCAATTTTTAGCGTTTGTAAAGCGTTTTGCTCTACGATTAGTACTGTAGTCCCTTCCTGTTTTATTTGAGTAATGATATCGAACAAGTCCTTAACGATTAAAGGAGCAAGCCCTAAAGACGGTTCATCTAGAAGTAATATTTTAGGATCTCCCATAAGTGCTCTTGCAATTGCTAGCATTTGTAACTCTCCGCCTGACAAAGTATTCGCAACTTGATTTTTCCTTTCTTTCAATATCGGGAAAAATCTATATACTCTATCGAAACAGCTTTTTATTACCTTTCGGTCTTTAACAGAAAAAGTTCCAGTTTTTAGGTTTTCTTCTACTGTTAAATCTGGGAATATTTGTCTACCTTCAGGAGACTGTGCTATCCCTAATCTAGCTATTTTTTCAGGTTCTACTCCGGATATATCTTTACCAAAGTAAAGGATTTTTCCAGAATTTGGTTTTATCAAACCCGAAATTGACCTCATAGTCGAAGTTTTTCCTGCACCGTTAGCTCCTAATAAGGCAACAATACTTCCTTGATTAACTGTAAGATTTATGCTTTTTACCGCATCTATAGCGCCATATGAAATTATTAAGTCTTCTATTTTTAAAGCGGGTAGATTTGTATCGCTTAACATTTACTCCTCCTCTCCCAAATATGCATTCTGGACTATTTTATTATTTTGTATATTTTCAGGTGTGTCACATGCTAGGAATTTACCAAAAGAAATAGCACACACTCTATCACACACATTCATAACTAAACCCATATCATGCTCTACTAAAAGAATGGCACAGTTAAATTTTACTCTTATTTCTTTTATTATCTCAGCCAGAGCTACTGTTTCACTATCGTCTAATCCAGCCGCCGGCTCATCTAATATTATTAAGGTAGGAGAACACATTAGAGCTCTCGCTAATTCTATCTTTTTTAAAATACCGTATGGTTGCCCCCCCGCAAGTTGATCTTTTGTATTCGCAATTCCCATTTCTTTTAACAAGCTTTCCGCTTTATTTCTTAGTTCAAATTCTTCTCGTTTAGCTTTACGGAAATTAAGTGCTGTTGCAATTCCAGAAGCTTTGAAATCTATGTGTGCACCAATTAAAACATTATCGATTACAGAAATTTCTTTAATAATCTCTATGTTTTGAAATGTTCTAACTAATCCCTTTCCGATAATATTATGAACTTTTTGGCCTACTAAATTTACAATATCACCCTGCTTTGTTCTAAATATTACACTTCCCTCGTTAGGATTATAAAACTGAGTAATGCAGTTGAATACCGTAGTTTTCCCCGCACCATTTGGCCCTATTAGTCCAAATATCTCGCCTTTATTTACATCAAAACTAAATTCTGAGACCGCTTTTAAGCCTCCGAAGCTTATCGATAAGTTTTCAACTTTTAATACTTGATCTTCCTGCAAATTATACATGAGTTTCCTCACCACCCTTCACCTTTTTTAAAAGCTTTTTAATATCGTCAAATATGCGGACAAGCCCTTGAGGATATGCAAGTACAACGACTATTATTAGAACTCCGTTAAATACATAAGGAATTCCATTTATGTCTCCAATGATAGGTAATTCTTTAAGAATTAGTTCCGGTACAGCAAACACCATTAATGCACCAATAAACATCCCAAATGATGAACGCATACCGCCAATTATTACAAGTGCTAAAATATTAAGTGACATAGTAAGCCCCCATGTGTTCGGGTATGTGAATCCAATAAAATGCATATATAGTACACCTGCAATCGCAGCACATCCTGTAGCTAATGCAAAAGCAAATAAACGGCACGCCAACAGACTTATCCCCATCGATTGTGCCGCAACTTCACTTCCTCTCATAGCATGTAGAGCTCTTCCTTGTTTACTATTTACTATATTATAAGTAACTATCATGACTATAACTAATACAACTACAATTAGCCAGTATGTCTGTTCTCTATCTAATTCAAAAATCCCAAACAATGTAGGATAATCTGCTTTTTTTCCACTAAAGCTATTTGTAAACTCTATTAGTTCCTCAAATGATTTCCTAAAAATCTCTGCTACACATAATGTTGCAATGGCAAGATATATCCCTTCAATTCGTAAAGAGGCAAGTCCAACAATTAAACCTAATAGAATGGAGCTCGCAATTGCAATTAGTGCAGAAAGTTCAAAAGGAAGTCCCAAATCCATGCTACAATACGCTGTTACATATGCTGACAATCCCATGAACCCTGCAGTACCTAATGAAATTAATCCACCATATCCCATAAGAAGATCAAGTCCAATTCCTGCAATTGTGTAAATCAACACACTACCTATCAATAGAATATAGGAATTTTTAATAATATCCGCTGATGCAAGTAGTGGAATTGTTGCAAGAATAAGTCCAAAGTATATATATTTCATCCTTGGATTTTGAAGCAATTTTTTAATCGATGATTTTTCCATATTGATTTTGCCTCCTACACTTTCTTTACGGGGGATTTACCAACCAAGCCATGTGGTTTGAAAACTATAAAAATAAATATCATTAAATATAATAATTGCTCTCCCCATACTGAAGAAACATAATACAACAAGAAATTCTTAGCAATTCCAACCATGTATGCGCCTAATACTGGACCATAAAATGTTTGAAATCCTCCTAATATACAGGCTACCATAGCATTCATTTGAACATTGTCTAATAATGTAAGAGTTACCGTAGTAGAAGGTGCAATCATGATACCAGCTAAACTTCCGAGAACTCCTGCCAGCGCCCACGAAAACAAAGTTACCGACTTTGAGTTAACTCCTAGCATTCTAGCTGTTTCTTCTCTTGATGCTGTTGCCCTAATTGCCAATCCCAGTTTTGTTTTTTGCAACATATAAAACAATATTCCCGTTATAGCCAATCCCAATACAATATTTAGTATGCCATTATACGAAATCGAAGCCTCTGAAATTTGCAAATCCCCCTCTGGGATCATTGCTGGAAGGCTCATTAAATCTACACCGAAAATCATAGGAGTAATTCCAAGAAAAATCATCACCAATCCTAGCGTAATGATTTGTTTAGCCAAAGGCGAAACATTTATTGCACGGCGAATAATAGTATAATCTACAATCCCTCCTACAATAACCGCAGATATTACACCACCCAAAGCTGCTACATATATAGAACTTCCTGTGTTCCATAATATCCATGTCGTTATATATGTACAAAACATGCCCATTGCACCCTGTGCAAAATGAACAATATGGCTCGTCCTAAAAATAATAATGATGCCTAAGGCCGCTAGCGCATAAATACTGCCTGTTTCCAGACTTCTCATTAAAAGTTGAATAAAAGTACTCATATCTCCCCCTTTCTTTTTTTAATAATACCACATATACAATTGATGCGATAGCATCTGTGGTGATTTGTCATTGCCTATATTTTGTCACGATTCGTGACAAAATATAATCAATACTTGTATTTTGAGAACAGCGGTGATATACTTTTTAGAATTCTATACATAAACATACACATTATATACAGAAGATAAAAAAAGGGGATATTATGTTCTTTGCAGACAAACTAGACTTTGTGATGAAAATAACAGACACATCAAATAGCCGATTAGCACATCATATATCCGTCGACCCTTCGTACATAAGTAGAATACGAAGAGGCCAAAGAAATATTCCAAAGGATGAACAGTTTATCGATTCTATTAGTGCTTTCTTTTCGAAACTCTGCACCGCTGATTATAGAAGAAATGCACTTGCGGAAGCAATGTCAAATTCATATGTAAAAACAATCTCAGATATAGACGAAATATCACACTTATTAAAAGAATGGTTTGTCTCAAATGACAGTACAGATGATGGGACTACTGATAAACAAACACCTATTTC
Organism: uncultured Oscillospiraceae bacterium; assembly: GCA_964370025.1. Taxonomy (GTDB): domain Bacteria; phylum Bacillota; class Clostridia; order Peptostreptococcales; family Anaerovoracaceae; genus CAYJGJ01. Next base: position 1,546 of record CAYJGJ010000042.1, on the reverse strand, counting down.
TATAAAAACACTACTCTCGAGTGTGGCAGAAGCCAAAAGTCCCGCACAGATGGAGGAGGACAATCACAATATACTAACTTTTTACGGACCCGAAGGGAGAAAAAAAGTCACACTTTCCTTGCTCCATATGGCACTTCTACAACCTGAACCCAAAGTTCTATTGCTTTTTAGTGATGAAGATTCTTACTCGGGGGGAGAAGGTAACAACTTTTACCAAGAACGTAAAGATTTGCTTTGGCAAATAATTGCAAAGGGACATAAAATTATTATTATCCACAAAGTAAGCAGAGACATAGATGAAATGCTTTCTGTCATAAATCATTGGTTGCCATTTTACTTAACTGGGAATGTAGAGCCATACTATTACCCAAAACTGCGCGATGGGGTTTATAAACGAACACTTTCAATTTTACCCAGCTTAGCTGTTATTTTTGCTACCTCTATTGGAGAGAATATGGAGAATACGCCTATATTCTTATCTACTGACCGAGCTACTATTGATTCCTTCAAAAATGAATTCTATAGTTATTTATCACTTTGCAAACCACTTATCAGCATTTACCAATCTGATCGACGATTCAATATTCTATCTTGCTTCTTGAAATTTGAGAGTTTTGAGAGTGCTATTGTTTTGAAGTCGCAGGGATTACCTAGGTCAACTATGCCTATCGAAGTATTAAAAAGCATGCACAAAAACAACAGTGTAGTACCAGCAGAGCAGTTGATATTAATGCACGAAGACTGGATACAGACCTTCGAAAAAAGATTATCAACATTTGAAACTAGTCACATTATAAAAATAGATAATATTATTAATATCATCTCAGGAAAAGCTTTCACTATAAATGTTGATAACTCTAATAACGAAAAAATTCTTGCTTATACCGCAAAAGAATATTCATTGCACTTAGACAACATAGTTAGATTATTAGAGAAGTATGAGAATTACAAAGTCATTATTGATGATTCGCCTGCTACAGGATATACAATAAATGTAGCGGAAGACTGCGGAGTACTTGTTATGAAATCTTCCGACTCACCTGTTGCTTTTGAAATAAAAGAACCTAATATGATTTCTGCATTTTGGGATTACATCAGAGAAACAACTGAAAACATTCGTCAATTATCTAGAAATTCCACAATCGAGTTTTTACAGAAGCTTTCTTTTGAACTAAAAGAAAAGTAATCCCATACCTATGGAGAGACATATGGTAGGAACCCTTGCGAAAATTATACCTTTTACTTCTTATGACAAATAATTAAAGGATACTCAATTTTGATAGATTACATCTTTATTATTACAGTAATTTACTTAAATTGTCATCTATACTACAAATAATGACAACTGATTTGTCAATGACAAATCGTCAACAGATCTTTTGTGCGTATTCCTTTTATGCTAGAATTACATTGAAAGAAAATGAAATACATCTACGCATATATCCTGTTCTGACTGTATATCTTTAAAACCGCAATCACAGCAAATATCAGGGTATCATATAAGGAAGTGAATTTTTATGAGTTTAATCGCAAAAAAACAAGTTTT
>CAYJGJ010000041.1:0-9597 GCA_964370025.1 uncultured Oscillospiraceae bacterium | reverse complement strand
ATTTTTCATATCCTCTCTCTGTCTATCGCGCAAACTGAGTAATAATTAATTCATCAATTTTATACGTACCGCATAATTATACATTTTTTTCTAGAAAAAGTCATGCATATAGTTTAATGTTATTTTCTTTCAAAATTTCTTTATGGCGATACAGCATCCGCAATCCTCTGCGGATAGCCATGTCCCCATAACTGAAAACATTATCTCGTTTAAACTTCCTCTTAAAAAGTGCATAACTAACGTGTGTATTGGAATATATTGTAACATTATAACACATAAACACTACAATATTTATCCTTGATTGCCTCTTTCAAAAGTATTAAAATATATAAAAATGTGGACATAATCACATTTTTATATATAATTATGTGATTATACCCGCATTTTTTCGTATAATTGCGTGATTGCACTCGAATAAATACATGTTATAGCGATTTTTAAACTGAAAATGCAATTTGTGCATATGGAGTATGAAAATAAAAAAAGAGTGATATAATATGAAAAGAGTGACTTGGAATACAACCAGTTTTTCCAATCCACTAAGAATATTAATCGTATTTTATGGAGTTTTGAATATTCCGCTTTTTATGGATGACAGAGCAGCGGATATGATAAAAATAGGAACTCAGACTTTCAGCGGGAGATAATATTCTCACCGCTAAAAGTCTAACATTAATATTATTTGAGCATTTCTTTCGCCCATTCAATATATATTTTCGCACAGTTTTCTACTTGGTACTGGTAGCCATATTCATCATCACCATGCATATTACCACCAGATGGTCCAAATGTTACGATAGGAATATCCAAATACTTTGCAATTATATTAGAATCGCAACAGGATCTATCATACTCTAAGTGCAACTCATTCCCGTCTATTTTTTTATAGATTTCTGCAAGGACAGTTACCGACTTATCCTCTATATCTATTGCAAAAGGATCCATGTATGGAAGTGCACGCTCTCTTAAGGATGCCTTGACTTTACCTTCCATTTCTAAATCTTTTGCTAGGTCATTTATTTGTTGCACAATTTCGTCTGCACTTTCCCCGGGAACTGTAAATCGATCAAAATCCATTTTGCATACAGGAGGAACCGTAAGTCCTGTACCTAATCCTCCACTAATATTTTTAAGGCACCATGATCCTTCACTGATATTTCCGTATTTTTTTACAGGCAGGTTTTGGATAGCTTTTCCCAATTCTACGGCCATAAGTATTGCATTCTCACCATCGTGTGGAAACTGGGATGAGTGCACGGCTTTTCCGTATACTTCCACATCAATAGTTAATCTCCCTCTGAAACCTATTGCTACATTATCGTATCTACACTCAGCCATTAGTGCAACATCTATGGGTATTTTTTCCTCAATAAACCGAAAACACCCTCTCGATAAGTATTCCTCATCGGATAGAAAAGCAAAGAGCAATGAACCACTCATCTCGTCTTTGTTTTTTTGAAAATACTCGGCGACTTCTAACACAGCGGCTAATCCGCCCTTCATATCCATAGCCCCCCTGCCATATGTTTTATCCCCCTCGACAGTAGCACGATAAGGTGGTTTTGTCCACGAATCCGTTACGGGGACGGTATCTATATGTCCTGTAAAAAGAACATTTTTTCCGGGGCGCTTTCCTTTTATTTCGGCAAACACTGTAGGGCTATTGCAAGCGGTATCATCCTGATAGTGTAACATCGAAGATTTAATTCCAAGCTCCGATAATTCTTTCTGAATGTATAGTGCCAGCTCTTTTTCATTTTCGGTAGTGCTGTTAATTGAAATCATATCATGATATCTTTTTATTAAATTCTTCATTAATTCTCTCCACAGTACAAGATCACCAACTGTTATGTCCGCAGTGTAAATCTATATTTACAAATAGCATAAATTTAGCTATTTACCGCTTCTTTGTTCGGTGCAACCCTACTTACAATAATTCCGATGATAAGTGCGAAAAAGAAAGTACCTAGTCGCATGTGTATGAAAGTAAGTGGTAGATATGACCAAGCAAATGTCAAGACTACACCTGAAATAAGAGTTGCAATTATACCTTTTCCGGAAGTCTTTTTATCTAGCAAAGTTAGTAAAACAGAAGGTCCAAGAGATGACCCCATTCCACACCATGCAAAACTTACCATAGTCATTACTAATCCTTGGAACTGCACTGCAACGAGTAGTGCAAATATGCCTGCACATATTAATACTATTCTCGATAACAAGACAGGTTTTTTGACAGGTACACCTTTTCTGATATTTTTTTGGATAATATCTACAGATACCGAGCTACTTACAGCGAGTAGTTGATCCGCAGTAGTAGACATGATTGCTGCTATTACTCCACATAGCGTTATAGCTGCTAATGCAGGAGGCAATAAGTCAGAGACCATAGTTGGAAAAAGAGTCTCGCTATCCTCAAGTTGACCTGCTCCATACATCGCAATACCTGCAAGCCCAATTCCGAATATTCCCAAGTACCACACGGCACCCCAAATTAGACCAGTGATTCTTCCGATTTTAATATCTTTTTCACTTTTAAGTGCCATTATTTTTTGGGTTACTGCAGGCATTCCGAAATTACCCCAAATCCACGATGTTTCGTTAAATACCATAAGCATACCCGCACCTACTGTCATTCCTCCAAACAAAGACGCGTAATCCGGACCAGCTTGTGCTACTTCCGCAAAAACCGAAGTTCCAGTTGACCCTACATTAATAAAAGCAAGTATAGGTAAAACTATTAATGCGAAACACATGATTATTCCTTGGAACACATCTGTCCAAACTACAGACTTTAATCCACCCAACGAAGAATATATTACTACAACTACCATTGCCACCGCCATGGCAATTATAACGTCGTATCCAAAAAGAGTATTAATAGTCTTCCCTGCTCCTACAAACTGTGACGCTGCATAGATGATATAAAAAAATGCAACTATAATCGAACATAGAAGTCTTATGACCTTTTCATCCTTACCCCAACGTTTACTAATAAATCCGCCAAGCGTGAGGGACGGATTTTCATCATTTTTTCTTTTAAAAGCTTTTGCAAACCACACCCACTTCAAATCAAAATTATCGGTAATATTATACTTTTTTGAAAGTTCATTATATGCATCTACAGCAACTTCGCCTCCTACCAAGATGTCGCTCCCCACAGGGATCGCCCTCTCAAAAGCACCCATGTACCCTACGCTTTCCTCTTGTTTTCTCTTGCCATCTGCTCCGATATACGTAAGATATGTATTAGTAAAGTGCATTTTTTCTACATTTTTTGCACGGTATTCTATATCTCCACGATCGAGGCTGTCTGCTACTATATAGTTTAAGCCATGTTTGTCCTCAATTAAAAACGTCTTTAACTTACAATCTCTGAATAAATTGCCCGAAATAGTTTGCTTTTTTATGTCTATTCCAGTTCGGTTATAAACTTTTTTAACATCGGCTGTTATTTTATACATCCCTATTATTCCTCCTTTAATTACTCAATATTCAGGTTTTAGAAACTTCAACTATTTGTATTACTAAGCAAAATAAATGCCAACACTTATTATAAGCATAAATTTTCGAAAAGATTTATATTTATCAAATGAAAATGCTTGTTATTTTTTTATGCCCGCCCACATTTTAGGAACAGAGCAATCGCACCCATACTCTTATAGGCATAAAACAGATCGATTCCTTAGATTCTTAAGCTTGAAATACACACCGCTTCTTGACAATGGGATGAAAATGGGATATTATATGGGCGACAAAACAACTTAATTGCATTAACACTGGCTAACACAGGAGAAGAAAATGAAAAAACTACTAATATGTGCAAAAGAAAAAGAATACATGGAATCCATATACTCGCAGTTATTACACTTTTTTGGAGATTGTATAGAAATTATCTCAATCGCATACGGAAACAACCTTAATCCAAATATCGCTATGCTACCTAAAGATACAAAAGCCGACATTGCAGTCATCACTACACCCTATGCTCTATCTTTCGCACGGAAGCATCTAAAAGAAAATGCAAAAGTAATAATTTACAAGTTCGGGTACAAAAAAGAAACCATTAATGAGCTAAGAAAGTATCCAAATGGCACTGAAACACTCGTACATTGCAAATACGTTTCCGACTCCCATCTTACCGCAGATGCACTTTATGAAGCCGGCTTGAAAAATCTCAATTTATACATTAACTATCAGGACAATAAAAATATAAAGGAAAAGAAATTCGATTTAACTATACATGATAATAATAGTGTATTTAAAGAATACAATGACTCTGTCTTTATCTTAGATGAGGAGCTAATATCAATCAATACTCTGTTAGAAATCAAAGCAAGTGCCGGCTTACATAGCAACGATCTAGATCAAAAAATCGAAAAATACACAGAAGAATTTACAGAAAAAGATACTATTTCCTATTACTTGGAGCAATCTTCTATTATAAACATGCAATTTAGGATTCTATCTGATTACCTAGATCAAGGAATCCTTATAATCAACGAGGATGGACGCATTCTAAATCATAACAAACTATTTTCCAACCTATTTTCGCTGCCTACGAATATGGTGGGTAGTAATATCGACATGTACGGCGAAGTTGCTCCTTTCATTATGCAAATTAAAAATCTTAATGATTTCAATGATATATATTATAAATTTAATAATCACCAATATATGGTTACCAAAAAAGACTTCGGAGACAATGGAATCTCAGGTGGTTCCTCTATACTCATGGTAAAAGATGTAACCGAAATGATGAAAATGGAAAATTCCATGTATCGCCAGATGGCATTAAAGGGACATGTAGCCAAACATAGCTTTAATGATATCATCGGAAACAGCGATACAATAAAATTGTGCATAGAAAAATCGAAGAAAATATCTTCTATTGATAAACCGACATTGCTAATAGGCGAAAGTGGTACAGGAAAGGAACTCTTCGCCCAATCTATACACAATCACTCACTGCGAAAAAAGTTTCCATTTGTAGCAGTCAATTGTGCTGCGATTCCTGAGAATTTGTTAGAGAGTGAACTTTTTGGATATGAAGAGGGCGCATTCACAGGCGCGAAAAAGGGAGGCAAGACGGGACTCTTCCAATTAGCAAATAAGGGAACACTGTTTTTAGATGAAATAGGAGAGATTTCATTATCCACACAAGCAAAGTTGCTTAGAGCGCTCGAGTCCAATGAAATTATGAAGGTCGGAAGCGATCAGATCACTAAAATTGATGTAAAAATAATCGCAGCAACCAATAGGGACTTACGGCAAAGTATAAAATCCAGTACCTTTAGGCTTGATTTATACTATCGTCTAAACACATTGATGGTAAAAATCCCACCTTTGAGAGAGAGGAGGGAAGACATTAAATTATTTTGTGCACATTATCTACATAGTAATACAGAAAGTGAAAAATTCATTTCACAAGAAGTTTATGATTTTTTTGAAAATCAAAATTGGGAAGGGAATGTAAGACAATTAAAAAACACCGTTGAATATGCGGCGCACATTGCGGAAAATGAAGTGCGAATGGAGCATTTACCAGAATATTTTACAAAAACCGAGACATTACCAGACAGCTTGGATGACTATGAGCTAATGAAGAAACTGGGATTCTCCAATACAAAACACGCAAAAGTTGCTTTAGAAATTCTTTTAATGCTAAAAGATAAATCAATGGGAAGAAGACAACTAGTAGAAAGTTTAAAGGAAAAAGGCATCCATGTAAGCGAGTACATGATTAGAAGCGTATTAAGCAACCTTGAACTAAATGGTTATGTAAGCATTGGCACCGGCAGAGGCGGTTGCAGTTTAGGTTCGTTAGGAATAGACATTATTAGAAACTGTTACCTCTAACAAATGGCACAACTATTGCATACTTATTAATTGTTATAATAAAGAAGGAGGTATGTGTTTATTTATGTCAGTCCTATCTTACGTAGTAAACACGATTAGACATGTCATTACTTAATACTATTTTATCTTTTTTACCAATCGTGGTGCTTTTAGTATGCCTGCTGGCATTCAAATTATCTGCTATAAAATCTGCACTAATAGGGTTCTTAATTGCAGTAATTGGGAGTTTAATAATATTTGAACCGGGATTATTGGGACTCGGAATAATAATTTCCAAAGGAGTCGGTTTAGCAATTTCTGTAATCTTAATCATTTGGGGCGCTATGTTCCTATATAATTTGGTTAATGAGACTGGTGCACTTAAAGTTATCAATGGCAATATTGAAAAGGCTATTGATCATAAGTTTTGCCAATTTCTGATGCTATCGTGGATTTTTTCTGCATTTTTGCAAGGTATCGCTGGATTTGGAGTTCCTGTAATAATAGTAACACCTATCCTAATCAGCATGGGATTTAACCCTATCACTTCCGCAGCCGCTGTCTTAGTAGGGCACTCTTGGGCAATCAGCTTTGGGTCTATGGGTTCTTCCATATCGGCAATAGATTTAGTGACAGAATCGAATCCCGATCAAATCGTACTATTTATGGCAATTTTTGGGACTATCGGAATGATAGTAATGGGAATGTCGGTAGCATGGATATATGGTGGAGTAAAACAAATTGCAAAAGGTGCAATTTATATTATCATTCCGTCTATGGTAATGGGAAGCACGTTGTGTGCTTTGGCTCTGTTAAGAATGAATTCCATCATCGGATTAACTACAGGATTGATGGGGTTACTCGCAATCTTTGCTACGTATAAAATTAAGAATAAATCAAGCAAATTCGCAGCATATTCAAGCAATCTAAATATTTTCGAGGCATTTTCGCCTTATTTATTCATTATAGTATTATCAGTTAGCTTTTTCATTTTAGACCCACAATGGAAAATTTCACTAGATTTTTCAGGCTATACAAGTGGAACAGGAGTAGAAATTGCGACAGAAGATGGATACGTGAATTTTAATATTTTAAAATATCCTTTTTCGATTATGATGATGTCATCATTTCTCAGCGCTTTGATTTATCGCAAAAAAGGAGCTCTCGATAGAGCAAAATTCAAAAAGATCATTTCTCTTACCGTAAAAAAATGCAAACCCACCACAATTACACTTCTACTTTTGCTTTCAATGGCACAAACCATGATGGACTCGGGTATGATTAACAATATTGCCATTGCTTTGGTAACGGTTGCTGGCAACGCATATCCTCTAATTAGCCCTGTTATCGGGGGAATCGGCACATTTGTAACAGGTAGCAATACAAATTCTAATGTTCTATTTGGTAATTTGCAAGAAACGGCAGCTCTGGAGTTGGGATTGCAAGCCGCAGTTATTTGTGCTGTACAATCCATAGGCGCATCGATTACAGGCGGAATCGGGCCTACTACTGTCGCACTAGGTGCAACAGCGGCGGGCAGAATCGGCGACGAATCTCAAATTTATAAGCTGACACTTGCGCCTACACTAATCGGAATAGTAATATTAGGAATATCAAACTATGCATTCACAAACTGGATATTTTAATGATTCGATGAAAACATAGCCTTATGCAAAATTGTGACGCAGCTTTGGCATTTTTACTCCGTCAAGTCCGTATTGAGAAAATCATCTGCTGTCTTTAGCTGTGCATCGTATAGTTTTGTGTAAATTCCATTGTTAGAATAGAGCTTTTCATGTGAACCATACTCTGCGACACCATCTTCTGTCAGCACTATAATCTCATCGGCGTTTTTGATTGTAGAAAGCCTATGTGCTATTACGAGCGTAGTCCTGCCTTCAGAAAGCTCATATATCGACCGTTGTACTTCCCGCTCTGTTTGAGTATCGAGCGCGGAAGTAGCCTCGTCGAGTATCATGATAGGCGGATTTTTCAAAAAAGCTCGCGCAATGCTGAGTCTTTGCTTCTGTCCACCAGAAAGTCTCACACCTTTTTCTCCCACGTTGGTATCATACCCCTCGGGACAACTCATGATAAAATCGTGAACCCTCGCCCTCTTTGCAGCATCTATAACTTCCTCGTCCGTTGCATTAATGTCGCCATACTTTATGTTGTCCCTAATACTGCCCGCAAAGAGGAATATGTCTTGCTGAACTATGCCTATAGCATTTCTAAGACTATTCAATTTGATATCTCTAACATCTATGCCATCGAGTGAGACGAACCCTTCTAGGCAATCATAAAATCTTGGGACTAGCTGGCATAACGTGCTTTTTCCACCACCCGAAGGACCTACTAACGCGACGGTTTTACCCGCCTCTATCTTTAATGATACATTATTTAGAACATCCTCATCATCGTTATATTTAAAAGTTACATTATTAAACTCTATATTACCTTTGATCTCCCCTAGATCTATCGCATCCGGCCTGTCTTTTATATCGACATCTGTATCCATAATTTCGATGAATCGCCTGAATCCACTCATCCCTTGTTCGAATTGTTGCGTGAAGTTTATCAACCTTTGAATTGGCTGAAGCATAATATTAATGTATAGCAAGAATACGACCAAATCTGATCCATTCATAGTGCCGACAATCACGCAGTAACCTCCAATAATTAGAACTAGGGCGTTAGACATGTTGGTCAAAAAATTCATGCCCGACATAAATGTGGACATCGCCCTATAAGAAACCTGCTTCGCAGTCTTGAAGATACTATTCCCCTCAGCAAAACGTTCGATTTCGTGCGCCTCATTAGTGAAAGATTGAACTACTCTTATCCCACTTATGCTGTTCTCTAATTGCGCATTCACATCGGCAATTTTAACCCTTACGTCAGAAAAAGCATCTCGCATTTTTTTGCGTCTAGTCGCCGCATACCATGCAATTATTGGGAGCATAAACAATAAACATAACGTAAGTCTCCATTCCACGCTAAATAATATAACGGAAGAGCCCGAAAACATTACTATAGATATAAAAATATCCTCGGGTCCGTGATGTGCAAGCTCCGTAATGTCGTTCAAATCGTTTAATACCTTTGACATAATTTGGCCGGTTCTATTTTTATCATAGTATTTGAAAGACAGCTTCTGCAAGTGAGCAAATAAGTCTTCCCTAATGTCTGCTTCCATCCTAACTCCGACCACATGCCCCCAATAGTTGATATAATAAGAAAACATCGCTATTGCAATATTAATACCAACAAGCATGGCCGCAAGCATGATTAGCTCACTCATGTTTCCCTCGGGGATAGTTACGTCCATTATCCGTCTAGTTATAAGAGGGAATAGCAAGCCTAGCCCCGCTGACCCAAGCGCACACGCCATGTCATAAAAGAACATCTTCCTGTGTGGTTTGTAGTATGATATGAATCGTCTTATCGTGCCCTTTGGCATTTTTGTCTTTTGTTTTGTACTCATTTTTTGCTTTCTATCTATTACTTATTCTCTCTTTTGCAACGCATTTCATGTTACTTTTTACTTGCAAATTTTACAATTTGTTTTATCGCAGGAGTGGCAACAGTGGCGAGGCCGGCTACTGCACTCGTTGCTACAGCAACATTTTTTGCTTTATTATCAGCCTTTACCGCTTTACATCTTTCGCATATGTCCGCACTTTCAGTTGACAAAGACTTATTGCACGCTTTGCACACATAGCTAAGTTTCTCACCGCATCTCGAACAAAAATTATCATTGTA
>CAYJGJ010000040.1:0-9746 GCA_964370025.1 uncultured Oscillospiraceae bacterium | reverse complement strand
ATTTATATTAGCTTTGCTAATATAAATCTGCCATCTTGCGTAGCAAGGGCAAGTAAAACGATAAATAACCGTAGGTTATTTATATTAGCTTTGCTAATATAAATCTGCCATCTTGCGTAGCAAGGGCAAGTAAAACGATAAATAACCCATCTAAATGAAGAAGTAGGGTTATTTATATGTCATTGGTAGGACAAGCAATACACTTACGAAATGAAGCACACTTCCCGTCAAGACGAAAAGATGCCAAATCCCGTGCATATATTTTCTCTTCTTTTGCGCATAGAATATTATTCCCGAAGTGTATGCAATCCCACCAAGCACCAACATGATGAATGCTGATGCAGGAAGCGCTTTAACTATAGGAACAATTACCCACACAACTGCCCAACCCATTATTACGTAAAGAGCTAACCCGATTTTTTCAGTCTTGTTAATACTTATCGCATTCATGACTATGCCAGCTATTGCGCATGCCCATACTACAGCAACGATTACAATTCCAATCATCTGACCACGCAATGCAATCAAACACAGCGGCGTGTAAGTTCCTGCAATCAGCAAGTATATCGAAGCATGGTCAAAGATTCTAAAGACTCGCTTCACTGTGGGAGAGGTGAAAGAATGATACAATGTTGACATCGTATACAACAATGTTAAACATACTCCATATATTGCACATGATACAATCGCCAATGCATCACCATATATGATAGATAGAGTAAGTAAAATCGTAGTCGCAATGACTCCAAAAAGTGAACCTACTCCATGAGATACAGCGTTCATTATTTCTTCACCCGTTGAATACGTAGGAAGTTTTATCTTATGTTTAGCCTTATTTTTAATCGGTGTTTCTGATACCATCGTATGCATTTTTCTCCTTTTTATAATCTAGTATTCATTACTAGATTATAATACATCAATAATTATATCGTGTCAACACAAATTTCGTAAAATTGAAGATTATCTTTGTCTATTTATTTTCAAGAACGTTGCCGTCATTATCGAATAAAGGTAAGTTTTCTAGGCATATAATATCGTCTCGCTCAATTGCAATTCCCTCTGCCAGTATAGCCATTTTTCCTACAATTTCGCAGTCGACTTGTGACAATAGGACTTCTATTGATGTTAAAGATTCACCTGTACTTATTACATCATCGACGATAAGAACTTTTTTTCCAGTCAACATCTCTACATCGGATTTACCGATGCATAATCTTTGGACATTAGCAGTTGTGATGCTATATACATCTGTAGAAATTATGTCTTGCATGTAGAGTTTTTCACCTTTTCGAGCTATAACATATTCGTTATGCCCAGCCTGTCTTGCCATTTCATAAACGAGAGGAATGCTCTTTGCCTCCGCTGTCATAAGGATATCAAACGGTGGCGCTTTTTTAAGCAACTCTGTTGCCGCGGCTACCGTCATTTCTACATCTCCAAAAATTACGAAGCCCGCTATAGACAATTCATCATTAATTTTGCATATAGGAAGTTTGCGCGTTACTCCTGCTATTTTCATTTCATAATACATAAAATTACCTTGGCATCATACTGTTGACGATATTAGTATCTATCAGAATTGCCATTTCCTTTCTCCACTATTTTATACGTGCGATATTTATTTTTTTGAGATTCTTTTTTAATTTGGAATTGAATCTTCTACTGTTTTCATTGCCTCAAGTGTTTGCTCTAATAGATAATCTATCTCCCAATCGAGCATCTCAGCTCCCGTTTTTATGATTTCTCTGTCACAGCCAGCAGCAAATTTTATATCTTTAAATTTCTTCTTAAGAGATTTCAATTCCATGTCTTTGCAACTTTTTGATGGTCGCATCAACGCAGCAGCACCTATTAATCCAGTAAGTTCATCACAAGCGAATAAAACTTTTTCCATCAAATGTGTAGGCTCGACATCTGAACATGAGCCGTAAGCATGAGAAACAACAGCATGCACAAATGCATCGTCAGCATCTATTTCTGCAAGCAATTCCGGAGCTTTTTTGCAGTGTTCATCAGGGAACTGTCCATAATCTATGTCATGTAACAGCCCTACTAATTCCCAAAAATCTGCCTCATTTTCATATCCTAACTTATTAGCAAAGTATTTCATTGTGCCAGCTACAGCGTGTGCATGCTGTATGTGAAATGGCTCTTGATTGTACTTGTGTAGTAGCGCTAGTGCTTCTTCTTTTTTCATTTTAATCTCCTCTATTATAATTTGTATATGCACCGATTATTATAATTTTGCATCCTTATCTACAAAAATTTGCGGTAGTAAAACTGCAACAAGAATTATAGCGCACCCGATAAATTCATTAAATGATAGAGTTTCGGATAGAATAAGCATACCAAATAATACGGCAAAAACAGATTCCGTACTGAGTATTAGCGATGCCGTGGTTGGCTCTGCATGTTTTTGACCTACTACTTGCAGTGTATATCCGATTCCCGATGAGATTACACCTGCATATAAAATCGGGCCCCATGTATCCAATATCAAAGCCCAGTCTGGTGTTTCAAATAAGAACATGCAGATTATGCCTACTGCTCCAGCAAATAAGAATTGAACACAAGAAAGCTTGACACCATCGCACTTAGGCGAGAAATAGTCTATTACAAGTATGTGGCAGGCAAATGCAACTGCACATAACAATACGAAAAAATCTCCTATCTCAATCGTGAATCCGTCAGAACTGTCCGCAATTGAAAGGAAGTAAAACCCTACGACAGCAATTGCGACACAACCCCATAATAGTGGCTTAACTTTATGTTTAAGAAACAGTCCCAGTATTGGAACTATGACAATATATAGTGTAGTGATAAATCCCGTCTTACCAGCATCAGCTCCAAGAGTCAAGCCAATTTGCTGCAGTGTACTGGCAGCAAAAAGGGCCGATCCACACGCAATACCACCTACAATGATGGTCTTTTTTTCGCTTCGATTTGGAAGAGAAGTTTGCGATGATTCCGCGGATGATTTCATTGTAGTAGATGAATTTTTCTTTAGCAACGCTTGCATTATAAATATTACAGGGATCAAAAATAGTCCCCCGATAAAAGTTCTAATTCCATTATATGTAAAAGGCTCCAAAACTGTTCCAGCTTTCTGAGCCACAAATGCCGATCCCCATATGATTGCAGTTGTAAAAAGCATTATGTTGCTTCCCATTCTTTTATTCATATATTTCTATTATAAATTACTACCATAATTTTATATTGATAATAATTTAATTCCTTCCCATTATAAGTTTTCAAAATGTACTCTGTGTCAATGTGTTCTATAATCAAAACAATGGCGACAAAACTGCCGCCATCGTACTTTGAATCATTTTATTGTAGTGGTCATTATTTTCCTGCGATTTCAATACTATCGATTACAGCTTTGATATCTTCTTCAGCCATTAGATCTAATATACTATCATCCTCATTTACAGGTCTAATGTAAATGAATGTTGGTAAATCAGAGATATCATCTGTATTAAGGACTCTTGTTACAGTATTTAAGAATTCAAATTCTATAGCTTCTCTTGAAGCTGTAGTTACTTCTGATGCATGGTTCATAACTACATCATATGGATCGTTTACCATAAAGTCTTTATATTGTTCAAATGTTGGGTTTTCAACTTCACCGTGTTCTTCCTCAAAGAAAATACTTGTTTGGAATGTATGGTTAGTTGTATCGAAGCTAATAGTGACTTTTTCACCTATAAGAACAGAATCCGCATAATTGATTAAGTCAGCTTCTTCAGTCGAAAAAGCATAAGCTGGTTCGCCGTCTTCACCTTCTGGTACTGTAACCATAATATTGATGTTATCACCTTCTTGAGTTAGCTCAACTCCGCCGCCGCCACCGCCGCAAGCTGCTAATACCATAGACATCATTAGTAATAACGTAATAATTAAATAGTTTCTTTTTTTCATAATTTTCTCACTTTCTTAAAATAAAACAGTATACTATTTACTATATTTAAAATTTATCCCCATGCTCTTTGTTCTGCTGCATCCGCAAGTTCTTTGTGAACTGCTTGATTTCCAAATGCGTTGTTAGCTACACCAACTATACTTTGTTGCAAATCTTCAAGACCCGCGTCGCTTCCTTCCATCTTTCCTTTCGCAAATTTGCCAAGTGATTTAAGCAAATCAGCTCCTTGTGCTATATCTCTTCTTTCTTTTGCAGATCCAAATAGACCATCTTTTAGATTTTCAGCCATTGATTTGTCATCAGATTCTCTTAAGAAAATTGCATTTAATTTATCCATCAATCCCTTTGTAGGCGAGTACATATCGTCCGCATCTTTTCTACAAAGAATTCTTACATTTTCTAAGTAAGGATGTGCTTTTGCCTTTTCCTCGTCACTCATGCCGACTCCAGACATTCCTTGACTGCATCTCATAGTTATTTCAACTCCGACCTCGGCGTATTTTTTTCCATCGCCATCGTTGCTTTCTTCAGCATATCTTTCATAATTTGCAATTTGATCATATCTGAATAATTCTTTATAATTCCTCTTCTTTGTTTCAGGATCGATGATTTCAAACATTGCGATAGAATCTGCAAAAACAATTCCGCCGAATAACTGTTTGAATTCCTGCTTTGCTTCATCAGGTAAAGTTGCATATTGGGTATTATACAATACATCTTGCTTTTTCATGTATTCAATATGCTGTTCAGTTGCTGCCTTATCGAATTTACCAGGTTCGAAATATATACTGCAGTTTTTTTCACAATCCTTGCAAATATAATCTCCATCTTGCATTTTCTTTCTGCCTAACATTCCTGCCTTTTCTCCGCAAAATTCACATTCTTCTTTTGAAAATAATCCCATAATTCTGTTGTACAGTCTTTATTTCACCCTTGACTATACTCCCCTTTCTCTCAAAAATTACGCATTTTTTCAGTAAAGTATACTGCCACTAATATACTAATTATACTACTTTTTCAAGACGTATGCAAGATTTTTTCACATTTTCAACACATTCGCATATTGCGAACTAAACTACACCGAACCCTGATTGAATAGTCTCGTTATAATATGCGATATTACTTTTAGCAAATTCAATCAACGCAACTTGTAATTCCATTATTATATGTGTATAATTAATATAGTAATAAAAAAGTTAAATTATCACCCAACTCAATACATTCATACACTACCGAACTATTTAGCAAAATAATTCATCTGAACAAAGGAGATACAAATGCTTTCCTACAATTTATCGTTTGAACTTGTAGCTCTATTAATTATGGGGGTTATTCTAGTCAACTTCATTCTACACAAAGAGCTCCATTCCACACGCTACATAGTTTTTCGAGGAATGTGCATAATTACTTTTGTAAATATAATAATAACATTGCTTACGATGGTAGTGTCAAATTTTTATATGTATAGCCCACTTTGGGTTGTAGATCTGACAAATATGCTGTATTTTATTTTACTTCCCTCGCCGTCAGTAATTTACTTTTTCTATGTAATAATACTAACAATTCGAAAGCTAACATTCACACGTTTATTTATTTCATTTATACCGTATATCATATATGTTCTTATTGTATTATCAAACGTATTTTCCCGCATTGTATATACTGTGACTGCGCAAGACGGTTATGTACGAGGCCCGTTATATCAACTTCCGTACGTCATTGTATTGATTTATGTTATTCTAATAATCCATGCAGCTATCAAACATCGAAACACCATTTATCGCGGAATTACGATGATTTTGTGTCTAAGCTTACTTTTCTCGGTTGTACTCGTGGCAATTCAAGCTATTTTGCCCGAGGTAGTAATGTCTGGGCTTGGCAGTGCTATTTCTATGCTTTTCATTCATCTTTACATTCAAAACGAAAGCAGCATTAAGGATGAGTTAACAGGACTAAATAGTCGTAAAACACTCGTATATCGACTTACACGCCTTATTGAAAACAAACAGCCATTTTCCTTGTATGTTTTTAGCCTTCGTAATTTTAAAACGATAAATGAGCGACATGGACTTGCATTTGGAGATTTGCTCTTACAGGAAATTTCTTCCCATTTCATTTCTTTTTTTACAACCAAAACATTGTTTCGATATAGTGGAGATGAGTTCGCGATGATTAGCTATGACACTGACCAATCTATCATTATGTCAAAGGAAGAGAAAATAATAAATGCTATAGAACGTTTTAGCACTCCATTTGGCGCAGATGAAAAAAATTGCGTGGTTGGAGTGGCGTATACGAGAGTAGATTATCCTGAATTCGGGTCGAATACAAGAGAGCTTATTTCCGCGGTTGATTACTCAGTTAAAACCCTTAAAAACCGTGACGAAAATAGCAATTATTATTATGATTCTACTGTATACAATAGAGCTAAGCGTGTCAATACAATTATAGAACGCTTAAAATACGCACTAAATCATGAAGGATTTGAGGCGTATTACCAACCAATTTTTTCTGTGGAAACGGGTAAATTTTCCGAAGCTGAAGCATTAATTCGCATTAAAGATAACGATGATGACCCAATTTTTCCAGACGAATTCATTCCAATCGCTGAGGAAAGAGGTTTAATTGTTGACATCACATATTTAATGATAAAAATGGTATGTGAAAATATGCGGCAAATTTATGACAAACACACTGATTCACTCCACTTAGATGCAATATCCGTGAATTTCCCATATGCACAATTTTTAAAGCCGAATATGGAAAAAAAGGTCTCGGAGATTTTAAGATGCTATAATATTTCTAATCCACAATTAAAAATTGAAATTACAGAACGCACTATCGTTTCCGACACCAATATTACACGTGAAACGATGGAAAGCATGCAAGAAAAAGGATTTATTTTTGAGCTGGATGATTTTGGCGTAGACTATTCAAACTTAAGCCTTCTACTAAAGCTCCCCGTTAGAATTATTAAAGTAGACAAAAGCCTTGTTGATGCTATTATTTCTAATACAGAAAATATGGCATTTTTTGAACGTTTTGTCCAAGGAATTAGAGCTACAAATCGCACTATTGTAGTTGAAGGTGTAGAAACACAAGAAGCGGCCAAATACTTTATTGACTGTGGCTGCGATTTCATTCAAGGATATGTATTTTCAAAACCACTGCCTTTCGAAAAATATGTCGAATTTCTTGCAGCAAATGCTAATTAAGATTGCAATTTCTCCATATTCCTGATTATTCATTGTTACTTTTGCGATTTGAATGATATAATTATATAATTGACTTGACAAGCATATCTGTAAAACAAACTCGGTAGAACATAATAGAAAGGAAATAACTATGCATGATGTAAAAAAATTGAATGAAAATCTTTTTTGGATAGGAGCAAGTGACAGAAGAATAACACTTTTCGAAAATATATTCCCACTTAAAGAAGGTGTATCTTATAATTCATATATCTTACTCGATGATAAAACTGTAGTTTTCGATACAGTAGATAGTTCGGTCAATGAGAGATTTATGGAAAACCTTGATCATGCACTCCAGGATCGCACACTCGATTATCTTGTTGTAAACCACTTAGAACCCGATCACTGTGGCACGATTGAATTATTACTATCAAAATACCAAGGTCTTAAAATAGTATGCAACGCAAAAGCAAGGACGATGACGGAACAATTTTTTAACAATATGAACGATGATGACTTTCATATTGTCAAGGAAGGCGATGAATTTTCCACCGGAAAACATACTTTGACATTTTTCATGGCTCCAATGGTACATTGGCCGGAAGTCATGGTCACATACGATAAAACAAGCAAGACGATTTTTACTGCAGATGCTTTTGGTACTTTTGGGGCCTTGTCAGGAAGAGTCTTTGCAGATGAATATGATTTTGAAGCTGATTTTCTAGATTCAGCAAGGCAGTATTATTCCAATATTGTAGGCAAATATGGCGCTCAAACACAAGCATTACTCAAAAAAGTTGCTCCACTTGAAATAAAGCTACTATGCCCCTTGCATGGCCCAATATGGAGAGAGAACTTCGCATATTTTATAGATAAATATCAAAAATGGTCTACGCATACTCCGGAAGAAGAGGGCGTAGTGATAGCCTTTGCATCGGCTTATGGAAATACTCAAAATGCCGCGGAGATCCTTGCGGGTGAACTTTACGAAAATGGATTCAAAAAAATAAAAATGTTCGATGTTTCGGCGTCAGACAATTCATATATTGTAGCTGAAATCTTTAGATATAGCCATGTAGTTTTTGCTGCTCCAACATACAATGGTGGGATATTCCAAGCTATGGAAACGTTACTGCAGGACTTAAAGTTACTCAACGTACAAAAGAAAACAGTTGCGCTAATCGAAAATGGATCTTGGGCACCCGTAAGTGTAAAACAAATGGAAGCAATCATCAGCACGATGAAAGATATGACTATAATAGAAGAAAAATTGACAATAAAATCCTCACTTAAAGAAGAACAATTTGAGGACATATCTATTATGGCAAAATCACTAGCCGCTACTAGAAGTTAATGGATTAATCTACAAAGCTATAAATAATCCGTTTATTGTTAACTAATGCGAGTGCGAATTAGTTATATTTTTAGAGTTAAGACATAAACTCGATTACGATAAACTCAAATATGCAAATAATAAAAAAAATGAGGGCCGCATCATGTGATCCTCATTTTATATTTGGTGGACGATACAGGACTTGAACCTGTGACCTCCCGCACGTCAAGCGGATGCTCTCCCAACTGAGCTAATCGTCCATAAGCGAAAGAAGATATCATTCTTTATCTTCTCATAACCCAATCAATTATATCACTACTTATAGCAAATTGTCAATAGTTTGAGTTTATTATTGCTTTATTCGTCTTGTATGTCAATACATATGTTACACTTTTTTGTTTTTTATGCAGCTTGAGATATGAACTCTAACATAACTTGATTTGGACTTTTGAATTTTAATACTTGTTTTGCGGTTTTATTATATCTTTTTTCATGTTTGCTTACTTTATCTATTAACATTTTCAAACTTGTAAATGTTTCTCTACTATATAGTATTTTCCCATCTTCTCTATGACTACGTTCTACTTTCCCATTTTGCCACGGGGAATACGGTCTTATTCTTTTTATTGATATCTTCATCGCATCTGCTGTTACCTCAAATGCTGTTTTTCTATTTGTTTTGTCAGGATCATTTACAAATTCATACCCATTATCTACTTGTATTGTTTTTATTTTAAATCCCATTTTGTTTTCTAATTCTCTTAGAAAAATTGATGTTTCAAATGTGCTTTTTTCCTGTACTATTTTAAGAACTCTTTTTCTTGTATATTCATCTATTGCCGTTATCTGATAATATCTTTTCCCATATGTGGGAAACTTAATGCATTCTATTGGAACATATTTTATGTCTACTTGAACTTTTTCTCCCGGATATGTTCCTGTTATATTATTATACTTTGTATAGCTTTTTTTATGTTTCTTTTTTGGTTTTATTAATTCTTTTTTCCTAATTTGCCTGCACATGCTCCAAAAACTTCTGGTATATCCTGCGCTTTTACATCTGACATATACTTCTGTAAGTCCGTATCTTCCATTTCTCTTTGGCATCTTTGCTATTAGCCTTATTTCTTCAGTAGTATGAGTATTGGGGTGTGATTTAGGAAGCCTTGGTTTGAGGGCAAGACTTCTAACATCTCCATCGTATTTTTCTAACTGCCTATACACGAATTGCCTATTTGTATGAAATCTTCTGATACGTCACAATCAAACACCGAGACTGCCTCCACAACCCGATTCA
>CAYJGJ010000039.1:0-9753 GCA_964370025.1 uncultured Oscillospiraceae bacterium | reverse complement strand
TACCATCAGTAACGGAAAATGGAACGGCACTTTTAGCTAACTATGATATCACATATGTAAATGGTGACTATACAATTACTCCAGTAGCAGTACCTGTACCAATAGTACTTCCACCAGCACCGGTAGTTCCAATCGCAGACACGGGAGTTCCAACAGCAGGGCCAACGACAATAGAAGAGGATCAAACACCAACAGCACAAGGATTAGGCGCATCATGGAGTTTATTTAACGCAATAGCAACAATCGTAGGAGTAGCGGTAGGACTATTAATCGCAGCTAAGAAGAGAAAAGAAGACGAAGACGACTACGATGAAGAAGAAGATGAAAGAGCAAAAAGAGCAGTAAAAGTAGGAATGATAGCAGTAGCATTATTCTTCGTACTAAACACAATAATGTTCTTCTTAACACAAGACTTAACAACACCAATGGCAATATTTGACAAGTGGAGTATCTTCTTTGCAGTAAGTTCAATAGCACAAATGTTATTCCCAACAGTGCAAAAGCTAATGAAAAAAGAGGAAGAACAAGCAGAAGCATAATATATTAAATTAAAGTATAAAATTTATACAATAATTAACTAAAATAATGGCAACTAGTAAAGTTGTAGCCCAAAGTCCCCATACCTGCATTAGTGCAGGTGTGGGGACTATTTTATATGTGTGCCAAGTATGCTACATAACAAGCAAACGTCCAAAATGTGAGTGTAAGGCTATGCAGTAAATTAAATTAAGTAGGTAAAAGATGAAAGGTATGTATCTTACCTCGGGAGGTCTCATAGGCAGATAAAATCTGCAGTAAAAACAAACTATGAGAAGTCAGCAGCGGCCATAGTACTGCTAGGGGGAGCAGGAAGGATTGAACAAATTGTAGTAATCGTAACTACTAAATCTTGGAATAATTGAAAGTCAGAGTGTGTTAATGGGAAGAAACGAAATCTAGGAATACCTACGACATTAGATAGGGTAATTCAGCAAGCGGTATCGCAAGTGCTAGTGCCTATCTATGAAGAACAGTTTAGTAACTCTAGCTATGTTTTCAGACCAGGAAGAAGCTGCGAAATGGCAATAATAAGAAGTCTAGAACTTCTTAACGAGGGTTATGGATGAATAGTTGATATTGACCTCGAACGCTTTTTCGACACAGTACACCACGATAGACTAATGAATATCATATCAAGAACAGTAAAGGACGGAGATGTAATCTCTTTGATAAGAAAATTCTTGGTAAGTGGAGTACTGGTAAATATCAAATACGAGAAAACACAAATCGGTACACCGCAAGGTGAAAATTTGAGTCCACTCCTATCTAATATCATGCTAAATGAATTAGATAAAGAGCTAGAGGCAAGAGAACTAAACTTTGTAAGATATGCAGATGACTGTAACATATTTGTTAAAAGTAAAAAAGCAGCAGAGAGAGTGTTAAAATCCATAACAACATTCATTGAGAAAAAGTTAGGTCTGATAGTGAATGCCGAAAAGACTAAAATAACGAGACCAACAAAAACAAAATTCTTAGGATTTAGCTATGTGAAAATGGGAGATAAGTGGGAATGTAAACCGCACTTATCCTCAATACAAAAATTTGTAAGAGCATTAAAAAGGCTTACAAAAAGAAATTGGAGTATATTCCTAGATGTAAGATTAAATAAACTAAGAAAGCTAATAATCGGTTGGGTAAACTATTTTAGAAAAGCAAAGATGAAAAAGGCAATGACAAAAATCGAAAGCAGACTAAGGAAGAGAATAAGGGTAATCATATGGAAACAGTGGAAGAAAGCCCGAAAGAGATATGATAGCCTAAGAAAACTCGGAGCAAATCATAAAAATGCGTATGTAATAGCAAACTGTAGGAAAAGTTATCAATACGTATGTGGCACAGCTACAATACATGCATGTAAAACGAATGAAATCCTTACAAAAAGAGGGTTAGTGTCGCCACTAACCCATTATCTATTTAGTTACAATTTGAACCGCCGTATACGGAAAACCGTACGTACGGTGATGTGAGAGGGGCGAAGTCCAAAGCGATTAGTCCCTACTCGATTGTTCAAAATGCGATTTTGAGTCAGTTAGTTTTTTCCTAATGATAGGAAGTTAGATTATTTTTTGTCACCTTCGTGGTAATTATAGTACAGAAGCCCTAGTATCACAATGATTCCACCTGCTACCTGCCATATCGACGGAATTTCGAAAAAGACAAGGAATGCAAGCAGAGATGCAACAATTATTTCTCCCGTGTCTAAAGCAGAAACATATAATGAAGAAACATACCCCATGCTCCAGTTGAAAATTGCGTGAGTTCCTAATTGGCACATTACAGCCATTACTGCCATCCAAAAATAGTCTTCAGGATTATATACAAGTAAAGGCGTGTCTGTAGCTATTATTCCTGCGATAAAGCAAATAAAGCAAGTGCCAAATACAATCAATATATATATTCTTGCGGACATATTAGTTCGCACTTCACTCCCTATGGCAAAATATACGCCAAGGCCTATACCCGCTATGAAAGCCAAAAAATCACCATAAATTGTGTTCCCATCGGTCATGTTTCCGCCTACGACAATCACGCCGCCAATGAGTGCTATAGTAATTCCAATTATGGCTTTTAATGAAACCTGTCTTTTCCAAAAGAGAAAGGCAACCCCAGCGACAATTAATGGGTGCAATGACATTAGCACGGTGGCGCTGCCTACGGATGTTTCTTTTACTGCTGTAAACCAGCTCAAATAATGAATGAATAGGAATATCCCCGAGGTTACAGAAAGTATGATTTCTCTTTTCTTAACATTTTTGATATCTTTTTTAGAATTTAACAATGTAGGGATAATAAAAAATGGTAATGCAATTAGCAATCTATAAAATCCGATTACCATAGAGGGGGCATCAATCATTTTTCCTATAACCCCCGAAGTTCCGCCTGCAATTACTGCGACTATTACAATAAACTTGGCGTTCCTCTCGAAAATATTTAACTGTTCTTTTTGCATAATTATCCTCTACATTTTTCTCGAATTATGATATGGAGTTTCGCCATTAGGTCATTTTTTATAACATCGTTTTGGCTATTCTACTTTCTACTTTGGTAATCTTTGTCGATGGACTTTCTCCAATTTCCACCGAGACTTTTGCGATTGCGAACGTCGCTTATAGCCTCGTTCATTACTCCATACGCTAGTTTTTGTCCTTCACTGTCGGAATGGAAATTCACAGCTCTTTCCTTGTCAATTCCGAATTTTTCAGCTTCTTTTTCAGAATCGATGTTTGCTCCTAGGAAAATATACTCAAAATTAAAATCTCTTTTTGTTTGTGTAATAAGAGATTTGACTTTGGAATAGTCATACTCCCTACTTGCGTTTTCGAAGCCATCCGTCGTGATAATAATCATTACTTTCTCAGGACGTTTTTCCTCAGCTATGTTTTTGTATGCGCTCATGGTTTTGCTGATTGTAATGCCCATAGCATCGAGCAGAGCTGTCGTTCCCCCGACGTAATAATCTTTTTCTGTCATCTCATTTATGTCATTAAGATTAAACCTGTCATGCAGTAACTCATATGTATTGTCAAACAATGCTGTCGTGACGATTGCTTCGCCCTTTTCTTTTTTTTGCTTTGAGATAAGTGAATTGAATCCCCCGATCGTATCGTTTTCAAGACCGCTCATTGACCCACTTCTATCCAAAATAAACACTAATTCTACTAAATCTTTTTTCATAATCATTTCCTCCTTTATGTTATATGATGTTATAAATGTAACATTATTCACAAATGGAGTGGTCGCATGGAAGGCGACAAATTCAAATGACGAAAAAATTGCGAAATTTAATAAAGTGATGTTATCCTCCTAGCAGGTTTTGGTCAAAAGCAAAAAGGGTTTCGTTCACCTCGAATATGTTGAATATTTTGTTAGCAATAAAATATTCAATGATAATATCGAATTTGCTGCTGTGTGATAATGCAAATCCCGAAGTGATAAGTAAGTCAGTAGTTTCATCAAGGTTTAATTCTAGTGCAAAGCAAAATGCGAGCACAGTGTTCTTGCTAGGTTTATAGTCTTTGTTGCTCTTTATTTTTGAAAATAGTTTTCTATCGATATTGGCTTTTTTGTATGTTTCAACATCGGTTTTATTTTTTAAATCGATTAGTTTCAATAACCTTTCAGAAAATGTATCTTCTGCGTTAGTTAGCATTTCATCAAGAGAGCGAGATATCGGGGCAGAAGAGGCAAAATGAACTTGAGAAAGATTCCTAATTGCATCTTCAGGAGGTGATGTAAGTTCTGTTTCTTCATAGAATTGCCCATCGGGGGCACTATCTGATTTTTTATCGGATGATCGCTGGTAGATATCCTCACTTTGATGATAATCGGCACTTTTCTCGTAGTGAGTAATTATTCTCCTACGAGTATAATTTGATTCATATAGTTCAACATAATTATCGTCAATATACTGCGAAACATTGTCGAACAGTTTTTGAGAAATGTTATACGCTTTGTTATCAAATACAACGAAATAGACTGTCATGTCGTGTTTTGACAAGAAGTTTTCAATCGTTTTTGTCGCAACTTTGAAAGCATTTTCTTTAGGGAATTTATAGGCTCCTGTAGCAATTAGTGGAATCGCTATACTCTTAATATTGTTGTGAAGAGCTAAGTTTAGTGAATTATTGTAACAGTTAGCGAGAATTTCTTCTTCATGTCTTTTTCCATCTATCCAAGTTGGTCCTACCGTATGTATTATATGTTTGCATGGTAAATTATGCCCGTTTGTTATTTTTGCTTCCCCAGGGGTGCATCCATTCAAAGTTTTGCATTCTTCAAGAAGATTTTTTCCTGCTGCTTTATGTATTGCTCCATCTGTTCCGCCATTGCTTCCTAGCAACGTGCTGTTCGCAGGATTGACGATGGCATCTACATTCATTTTAGTAATATCTTCTCTGACTATTATAAATGGCATGATTACTTTCTCCGATTATTCTAACAGTATTTCGGTAGTAGCTGTGTTTTATCTGATGTTTGTAAATAATAAATATATTATAGTTTAGCATGTGTTGTAAGTCAACATATGTTCGGAATCAGAAACAGTACATTATACGTAGTGAATAGAAAACAAAGAATTTAAATCAGCACGTAAAAGAGAGATATTTACTATAATGATGAAATAAAAAAGTTTTTATGTTAGAATTATCTAACGGAAAACTTCAATAATAAAGGAGAAGATTCAAAATGCTTAATAAGAGTTGTATCAAATATTTGGAAGAATTGTCGTCTAGTTCAGCGGTGCCGGGTGGGGGCGGGGCTGCAGCATTTTGCAGCGCTCAAGGTATTGCTCTAGGTGAAATGGTCGGGAATTTGACACTTGGGAAGAAAAAGTACGCCGATGTGCAAGAAGATGTCATGAGGGTACTGCAAGAGTTTGGCGCATTACGAGAAGAATTAATTCTACTTGTTCAAAAAGATGCAGATGTATTTGAGCCCCTTTCCATAGCATATGGACTTCCTTCGTCAACAGAACTAGAACGATCAAAAAAAGATGAGATTATGCAAGAGTGTTTAAAAAATGCGTGTGCTGTTCCCATGCAAATCATGGGAAAGAGCATGGAAGCACTTATTTTTATGGAAGAAATGGGGCGAATTGGAACGAAGATAGCATTGAGCGACGTCGCAGTCGGCGCGGAGTTTTTGAAGGCATCAATTTATAGTGGAGCGATGAATGTATATATTAATACTAAATCAATGAAAGATAGGGCGTATGCGATGGAATGCGAACAAAAAGCAGATGCAATTAAGAAAGACGCAGAGAAAAAAGCAAAAGAAATTTATCGCGCAATTGAGGAGGAGCTAAGATGTCAAAAATAATAAAAGGTTCAGAAGTATCTGCTAAATTATCAGAAGAAATTAAAGACCGAATCGAAAAGCTTAAGGGACTAGATGTTATCCCTTGTGTAGCGATTGTACGTGCAAGCGAAGCTGAGGATGCCATTTCATATGAAAAAGGCGCTGTAAAAAAAATGCAAGCGCTTGGGATAGATGTGAATAACGTTGTTCTGTCTAATGATGTTAGCCAAGAGCAGTTTGTAGCGCAGATAAGCGCACTTAATGGTGATTCAAAAGTACACGGAATCTTGATTCTGCAACCATTACCAGCACAATTGGACGAAAATATAGTAAAAATGCTCATTAATCCACACAAGGATATAGATGCGATAAGTCCAATTAATTTGTATAAGGTGATGGCGGGGGATTGTACAGGTTTTGCCCCATGTACTCCGGAGGCTGTAATTCGAATTTTGGATTATATGAATGTAGAGATAGCGGGCAAGAGAGTCGCTGTAGTTGGACGAAGTCTAGTCGTTGGGAAACCCCTCGCCTCTCTTTTTATCAATCGAAGTGCAACGGTTACTGTTTGTCACAGCAAGACTAATAATATATCAAAAGTGTGCTCAGAGGCGGAAATCGTGGTCGCTGCTGTAGGAAAGAGCGGTTTAGTAAAAGGTGATTTTGTTTCTGATGATGCAATCGTAATTGACGTGGGGATAAATGTAACTTCTGAGGGAAAATTATGTGGAGATGTGGATTTTGACACGGTGGAACCAAAAGTATCTCTAATTACTCCAGTTCCGGGTGGAGTAGGCGCTGTTACTACTACTATTCTAGCGGAGCACGTAGTAAAAGCGGCGGAGATTTTGAAAACACATTAAATTATTTGTATTAAAGATGGAGAAAATAAATGTTTATATTAGACGATTTTAAAAAAGAACATAAAGAGTTTCGCCAACTAATGGATGCAAAAGAAGTATTTTGGTTGAATCCAAAATCATATTATTCATATAAGAAAGAGAAAGCGCCCAGGTATCCGTTTTCTCAGAAAGACATCTGCGAAGTTGCTGATAGGTTGGAGCGTTTTTCTTCATATTTGATGATTGCATTTCCCGAGATCAAGAAGAGTAAAGGTATTATTGAATCTCCACTTATTGAAATTACCAAAATGCAACAAGCGTTGGCTAAAACGTACGGAAAAAATTTTCCAGGGAAACTTCTGATGAAGTGTGATAACCAATTGCCGATTTCTGGCTCGATTAAAGCTAGAGGGGGAATCCATGAAGTCTTAAAATTTGCGGAAGAAATAGCTTTATCAAAAGGTTATATAACAATGGAAGACAATTATGCGGTTTTTGCTGAACCTAAATTCCGGGAGTTATTTTCAAAATATTCCGTGGCAGTTGGTTCGACGGGAAATCTTGGTTTGTCAATTGGAATAATGTCCGCGAAGCTCGGATTTCAAGTGACCATCCATATGTCGGCGGATGCGCGACAGTGGAAAAAAGATATGCTCCGAGCTAAAGGCGCAGTTGTTGTCGAATATTCTGGGGATTATCAGAAAGCAGTGTCCGAAGGTAGAAAGGAAGCAAGCAAAAATTCATTGTGTCATTTTGTTGATGACGAAGGCTCTTCCGATTTATTCTTAGGGTACGCAGTCGCAGCAGCGCGTTTGCAAAATCAATTAAATTCTATGGATATCAAAGTAGATGAAAATCATCCGCTTTTTGTATACCTACCTTGCGGAGTAGGCGGAGGACCAGGTGGAGTAACCTTTGGATTAAAGGAAATATATGGTGAAAATGTACATTGTTTTTTTTCAGAACCAACTCAGGCACCGTGTATGTTGTTGGGAATTCTTACCGGTCTTTGTGACAAGATCTCCTGCTCAGATATAGGCCTTCATGGGAAAACGGCTGCGGACGGACTTGCCGTAGGGAGGGCCTCTAGACTTGTAGGTAAAATTATGGAAACTCAATTGGACGGATTATTTACGATAAAAGATGAGCAACTTTTTTCGTATCTAAGGATGCTAGCTGATGCGGAGGGTTTTTACATCGAACCTTCTTCTTGTGCTACTTTTCCAGGTCCTAATTATGTGTTTGAGTCAGATGAATATTTGAAGAAACTCGATTTGAGAGATAAGCTTAATAAAGCTACCCATATAATCTGGGCAACAGGAGGGGCAATGGTCCCGAAAGAAGATATGAGAGATTATTACGAAAAAGGGAGGTAGCGAAATTTGCTGAGAAAAGAATCGATATGTTAGTTTGTATTTATCTAACATAAATTCTACAATATTGTGCATTTTAGCCAATGTTGTAAACGAAATGGGTCACAGATGTATTCTGTGTCCTAACTACTCAAAATAATGAGAAAGGAATTAATTTTATGAAAATCATCTTAGGAAATGCGTATACGTTTTCTGCCGAAAATAAGCCGGTAGATACTGCAAAAGCAGGCGAAGTATTGTTGTTTAAGACTAACGATTGCTTCGAAGGACAAATTAAGTGTGAGAGGGACTTAGTTACCGAAATTGACTTCTCTCGTGCGAATCCTACAGCAGGCCCGGTTTATATAGAGGATGCAAAAATTGGTGACGTATTAGTTGTTGATATCTTGAATGTTGAGGTAGGTGAAAGAGGATTCGCTTGTTCTTTTCCTGGAATGGGGCCACTTCATCATCTGTGCGAAAATCGCACTAAAGTATTTGATATTAAGGACGGATGTGCAACTCTTAATGACATTTCATGGACAATCAACCCTATGGTTGGAGTAATCGGGACTGCGCCAAAAGAAGGCGCTTTCCCATGTGGGCTAGCACAAGATCACGGCGGAAATATGGACTGCAATAAAATTGTTAAAGGTACAAGAGTCTATTTACCTGTAAGAGTTGATGGTGCTCTTTTGCAAATGGGTGATCTGCATGCCTCTAGGGGGGATGGCGAAATCAGCGGGACAGGAATCGAGATTAATGGTGAAGTGCTCGTGAGAACTTCGCTAATTAAGAATTTCGAGCTCAACTGGCCTGCAGTTGAAACTGATGATATGTACTATGTAAATTCAACAGGTAAAGATTATGAAGAATCCCTTATTAATGGAACTACTGAAATGGCGAGATTAATGTCATCTGTATACGGTTGGGACACTACCGATATTTTTGTGTATCTTTCTGTACAAGGTAGTATTGAGATTAACCAAGCGGCAAGGCCGTTCCCAGGGGATATGTTAAATTTAAGAGTCGGTATACCTAAGTTGCCTAATAGGAAGCTAATTTAGTTCTCACCCTTGCTTTTCTATCGCAACTGTAAATATTATTATATCGACATTTAAATGTATTTTTGATAAAATTTATTTAACCACAAAGTAAGCATTGATGAAAAACTAGAAAGTGAGAAATATATGAGTTATACAATTAGAAAAGCCACGGAACAGGACAAACTCTCAGTTCTTGCCCTAGGTCGCAAGATAGTAGATGTATACGAACGCACGCACCTCGGAGACGAAATGGCGGATGAATATATCGGAAGCGGTGCTTGTGACGGAGATTTAAGTAAAATTTACGACAATGCCATCATTATTTTAGACGGCGAAGCAGTAATAGGATTTCTGTTTGCTCATGAAAACGAGATACAAGGTCTATCGGTAGATGTTCCGTACTGGGGCAAGGGCATTGCACAAAAACTGATTGCATATGCCTCACAAAGCCTGTTTGCGGGATATGGGGAAATACAGCTTCAGTGTTTTGTCTCCTCCCCTCGTGCCAATAGATTTTATCAAAAAATGGGATTTGTAAGCTGTGGTGTTGTAGAGGGTGACGGCGGAAGCAGGAATCTATATAAGCGAAAGATTAGCGGTGACTTAACTCCGAAAGAAACACTTTTAAACTGGATAGACGTCTTTAACAATGCCGATGCAAAGGCGCTCAGTGAG
>CAYJGJ010000038.1:0-10345 GCA_964370025.1 uncultured Oscillospiraceae bacterium | reverse complement strand
TTGACGGCGAAAGTCCAACAATGCTGTCTACTTGTGGTTTATTAAGTCCGTCTGTCACCATCCCCATTGACTCTAAATACTGACGTTGACATTCTTTTTGTAGTATGTCCATAGCAAAACTGCTCTTTCCGCTGCCGGACACACCTGTTAAAGCGACAAGTTTGTATTTTGGTATTTCTACAGATATATTTTTAAGGTTATTTTCCCTTGCTCCTGTGATTTTTATAAATTCGGTTCTCATTAACCCTCCAATAAATAATTTGACATAAAGTTTAATATTTCCACAAACACAGCTTTTTTATCATCTGAAAAATTTTCATCAATTGCATTCATGAGGGAAGCGAATGTCGTTTCACTACTGCTACAAGTGATTACAATAGATATTGTGTTTGCGAGCGAATTTGATGATAGGGCTAGCTATGCTTTTTCAAAAGTTTTTTATAGCTACAATCAATGGCTATCGCCCCCAGCGGTGCTGTAATTAAAATAGACATAACGGCTACGGACAAGATGGTGTTGCCACTAGACAATCCGAGTGATAGTGGTACAGCTCCGATTGCTGCTTGTACGGTAGCTTTTGGCAAATACGCAAATACACAAAACAGACGTTCTTTAAATGTTAAATTAGTACCTATTAAGCATAAAAGCACACCTATAGAGCGAATTAATAGTCCTATAAGTATCATCGCAATGGCGCCTAGGCCTGCTTTCATTATATAAGATGTATCCACGGTAGCTCCAATCAGTACAAACAAAACAATTTCCGCGATAATCCATAATTTTCCAAATTTTTGCGATAGATCATTAATAACAATAGAAGATGTTTTTATTTTATATGAGCACGCCATACTAACAACTGCTAGAAGACCTGAGAATGGAATGGTAATGTAATTTTCCAAGGATATTAAGATAAATCCTAAAGCTAAAATAATAATTACTTTAACACTATTTTGTATATGTGCTTGCCGTTCGTAATGATGTTCAAAAAAAATGCTTAATGCAATTCCGACAAGAGCGCCAGCGATTACTCCTAAGGCAATGGAAATAGGTATTCCCCAAAAAGAAGTTGCACTTACTGTTCCTCCCACCGATATGGTGGTGAAGGTCGTGAAAAGTACAATTACAAAAACATCATCGCACGACGCTCCTGCTAAAATAAGTTGTGGAATGCTTTTATCAGTTCCATATTTATTTTCTATTAATCTAGTCATGCGAGGAACAACGATCGCCGGAGAAACAGCTGCAAGCACTGCTCCCATTAGAAGGGCTTCGGTGAGATTGATTCCCAAGAGGATGGGGGCAAATATAGCAAAAGCTACAATCTCAAAGCTTGCAGGCAAGAATGCCATTAGTGCAGCGGGTCTGCCTACTTTTTTTAAATCGCCGATATCTAGAGATAATCCAGCTTTTATGAGAATTATAATTAAAGCGATTTGTCTTAAATCTGGAGAGATATCCAATATGCTCGGCGCAATAAAATTCAAGGCATATGGTCCGAGAATAATTCCACTAAATAGCATTCCAATTATTTTAGGTAATTTGATTTTTTGACAGAGGCTTGCCGAGGATAATCCAACTAAAAGTAGTATGCCAAAAGACAATAACATGAAATTCTCCCTAATTTTTACAAAAAAAGCTGATAGTTTTTATGACAAAAAATCCGTCAGCATAAAAGAATGTTGAATAATCTAGCTCAAATACTTCTTTAAATATATCGATTGCAACTGTTCATTAGCAAGAAGTTTTTTTGCAGGATCTAATTTTAGTATAGATCCAATAATTGAAGCCATGATTCGATGGCTTGCAAAAGCATGGTTATCAAAGATTAAATTTTGTAGCATTCCTTTTTCGATAGCTGAATTAACTATCCTATGCGATGAATTTACAGGAGTAATTATTCTTTCGCCACGGCTTTCTAAAAACATAGCGTTAAATTTGCACGTGCGGACACAAACCCCGCATCCAAGGCAAGCGGTCTCATCCACTATACAAATTTTATGTTCATTGCCATCATCACTTGTATGATATTCAATGTTTATTGCATCAATAGGACAATTCTTTGCACATACCCCACAGCCGATACAATTATCATTGATTTTTGGGATGAAATTTGTAGTGCTTATTGTTCCCAATGTTCCGAACCTCTTTACTGCGCCGAGTGCTTCGCAACAGCAACCGCAGCAATTACAGATGAAAGGGATGTCGTTTTTAATGTTTTCCGACATTTGAACAAGATTGTGTGAATATCCAGTTTCAATGACTCCGATAGCCTCACTTTTTGTAATTTCTCTTGCGTGACCATGACGCACTAGACTACTAGCTACGTTACCTAAGGTCAGACATATGTCATCCATAGGTGCGTCACAGTTGTCTCCACTTTCATGATATTTTTTGTGACGGCAAAAACAAGTGCCAACACCGATGAAATTTGAACTTTCAATGCATTTTTTTGCCGACTCATAATCCAAAATATCGAGTGATGATGCGTCAAGCCCATTTGTTTCTTTGTATACTCTACTTCGCTCTAAGGCATCGCTGTTTGCAAAGATTCGACCTATGCTTGTTTTTGATCCAAGAAAAAGAGAACTGATAAATTCATCTTCTACATTGATATATTGATGCAGTAACATCGAGATATCCTTTTGGTTTGGTCTGCTTCCTACTCGCATAAGGGCAAATTCAAAAAAACCTATCATCGGCGGAGGCATGACGAAGGTTCTTTCACCGTTGGGATCTACCATGTCAAGTAGCATTGCCTTATCAGCTAAATTGAGCAGTATTTGCTCCGTTTCCGTTACATTTTTTTTAAGGATCTTTGATGCTTTTTCTGCGGTAAAGGGTTTTAGTGGCATAAGTGAAAGGACTTTAGCTTCACTCTCATCAACAAGCAGTTCCAATAAGTCGTATAGAGATTGAGAAATAGGAGCGCCTTGTGGAAATAAATTTATCCTATCTGCAAATGCTTTATATCCTTCTTTAGTAGTTAAATGTCCCATAATTTCTCCTTGATGTGCATTCAATTAAACATTTAAACATTGTCAAAAATAATTTTAATTTCGTCGTTTTGATTTAAAACACTTGTAAATTTCGCAGGGGTTCCGTTTATAGTCATGTTAGATATCGCAGATGGATTGTCTGGATTAATTCCTGCATAGTCTAGCACTTCCAAGAGAAGATGCTCAGAATTGTCTTCTTTATTATTTAAACTTATTTTTTCCCCATTTACAATCACGTTAAATGAATATTGTTCAATAACTTTATCATCCACATACGCGATTTCTGTAGGGTTATTGGTTGTAGATATATTTTCCGAGGGTTTGTTCTTTGATTGCGTGGTGGTTGAGTGTTTATCATTAAAGTATATTGTATCTCCATTTTTTATTTTATAGTCATATGATTTCAGTTTTCCATTGACTAATACTTTTTTTTGTTTTTTATCCTCAAAGTCGTCGGAAATTAAATCTAATTTTTTGAGTGCATCTATCACTTTAACGTTGAGAGGATTTCCATTTACAGCTGGAGTTATGTTAATACGGTCATATTGAGCAACCTGTGCATGTAGTGTCGTAGGTTCTTCATTGAGTGTAAGTATGGCAGGTATCGGACTTTCGCCATTATATGTAATAGTTTCATCGTTTATTGTAAAACTTAGATTTTCGCTTGCCCTTCCAAGAAAGTCTCTTGCTTTGTATCCGCCCATAATTAGAACATCAAACACTGTCATCCCTTTAGTATTAAATACCTTGAATTTTTTTTCATTTAGGAATAGATTGGAAAAATCGTACCCTTTATCTAGAATAGAAGAAGCTCCTATTCCAATCGGGGTGACGAAGTCAGGTGAAAGTAGCTTTTCTTCTGCTACTACTACAGATTTTATGTAATTACTTCCACTGAGAGCAATTCTACTAGCAGGAATGTCTAGCTTTTCACATACTGCTTGAGGTAATCCCTTGATCAGGCTTCCGCCACCGGCTAAGAATACGGCAGATGGTACATCACCATTAATATTGAGTATAGTTTGAGAAATAGTGTCAGCCAAAGCATCCACGGACGGGAAAATTGAGCTGTAAAAATCGTCCTGATCGATAGTGTATTCACAACCTAATATGTCTTTGTAGGTAATCGATTTGTCGGTTGCATGAAGTTTCATTTCTTCTGCGGTATCAAAATCCACAAGGTATTTTTTGATAATTTCCTCTGTTATTTCATCGCCTGCAATGGTAGCCATTGCATATGCGGTAATACTACCATTTTTTGATATAGCGATGTCTGATGTCCCTGCTCCTATGTCTACAAGGGCTATGTTGATAAGTCTTACTTCCGGTGGAACGATTACATTCATTGCGGCAATCGGTTCAAGTGTCAACGAAGAGACTTTGAGCTTGTTTTTTTCTATTACAGAATAAAGACTTTCCACGACAACGCTGGGAAGAAACGCCGCTATTAGCTCTATTTGAATTTTCTTGCCACGGTGTCCGACTATGGATTTCATAGAGTATCCATCTAAAGCATATTCGATGATACTATGTCCTACACAGAAAAATGTCGTCGGTTCGTCTGATTTCTTGTCTGAATCTATCAATTGCTGTGCGCTTGAAATTGCTTCCATTTCATAGGAGCGTGCAATATCTTCGGTTATTGCATCATCAGTATTGGATATGTCAAGTTCTATTTTTATTTGTTTTGTTTTTAATGCACGTCCGGCTGCAGCAATTGCAACATTTTTAAATCTTGTACTTAATCGCTTTTCAAGGGCTTTTGTAACTTTTCCCACGATAATAGCTACGGATTCAATGTCTTCAATCTGTCCATCCATCATTGCCCTTTTAGGGTGTGCGATAACCTCGTAATCTACTACATGGAATATGTTATCTACTAGTTTTCCAACTATTCCAACGACATTTCTTGTTCCTATGTCTAGAGAAAAGATATAATTTCCTTTTGTTTTTTTGTTAGCCATAATTGCATCCTTATTTCGATGTGTGAAATGTTATTATGAACTCCATTGCATTTGAGAAGAATTTATTATGCAATGAATTTTAGTTTCCTAAACTAATAATATCATACACGGAGAAAAAACACACTTGTTTTTTCCATGTCTGCATTAATATTTTTACAGCTTGACATCTGCAAATTCAAGCTGTAAAATATATAATATTAGTATTAAAACGGTTATGGTTAAATCTGTGTTCGATAGTAGTTTATCACTAAAGAGATAGCTTAATATCGATGTGAAAAGTTATTGTCATTGATTTTAGATATAGGAGAAAAAAATGTTAGAAAATAATAAATACCCATTTGAATTACCCGCTTTACCTTACGAATACAATGCATTAGAGCCATACATTAATAAGGAAACTTTTCATTTTCACCATGATAAGCATTTCAACGCATACATTAACAATTTGAATGCAGCAATAGAGCAGGCTCCTGAATGCAAAGAAAAAACGCTCAAAGAACTTCTTTCAAATTTAGATGCAGTACCTGAAAATGTTAGGGGTGCTATCAAGAATAATGGGGGAGGAGTATATAATCATGACTTTTTCTTCACATATTTGAGTCCCAACAAAAATCAGCAAGTGCCGGAAGCAATCGCATCTGCATTTGGTGGCGCGGACGAATTCAAAAAACAAATGAAAGAGATTGGGGTAAAGACATTTGGATCAGGGTTTGCATGGCTAGTGAAAACTGCTGAGGGAGAATATAAAATAATATCTTTGCCAAATCAAGATACCCCATTGGCTCAAGGCATGACTCCACTGTTGACACTAGATGTTTGGGAACATGCATACTACTTACAGTATCAAAACCTAAGACCAGATTTCATAGACGCTTGGTTTAATGTAATTAATTGGGAACTAGTAGAAAAAAATCTATAGAAAAATAGCTATATTACTCAATCGCAATATTGTTAAACTCTATTTGAATAATATAGTGATCTTGCAAAATAAAAGAGTCTATTCCAAGGCGAGATTTTCTCAATTCCAATCAAGGATAGTTTTTAAAAGCTATCCACATGATGGAAAGAGGTACTCCTAAGAAAATAGACTCTTTTTTATTTGGAAATTATATTTGTGCATGTAGTTTTTAGAAATGCACGAACATTAAAATGTACTTTCTCCATCTCCCATGGTAATTTGCCAATTTTCGACGCCTTTTACTAATTCTTCGTCTACCTTATCTGTAAGCGGAAGCACTATCATAGTCCTGTAATGTCTTCTATGAGACTTGATGTTTGTCATAAACTTGAACTCATCTAGAACTTTTCTGAATTTGCCGTAATGCCCTGTCATCATGTGAATGAATTCAGTTTGATCATCACTACAAAACTCGATTGCCGCATCTAGCAATGTAGCGATATAACTTTCATTATTTGGGTCTGTAAACAATTCTAGAATTTGCTTCGTTTTTGTGCCTCTCAATATAGCATATCCGATGTTTTCGCCGTTTACACTAGCCATCAGCGTAGTATAATTTTCTGTAGGCATCGCATTATATCTATAGTTTAGATATTTGTAATCACGAACTAACAAAACTTTATACAGATCTTTATATTTATCCCAAATCTCATTGACTGATTCTGGGACTTGATCGTATTGCGTTATTGTTGCCTCTTTTATTCTTCTACTTTTGTGTTTTCTTACGACCATAGTTTTGTAGTATGCGCGGTATAAACTATTGGCCGCACTTGCGACAATCCCAATTTTGACTTTATCTTGCAATCTGTTTTTGACATTAAATGGAAGTACGAATAAATCTTTCACAAGTACTGTTTCCCATCCAAATTTTGCATAGCCCGGATAGGAATTTTTGTTTGCAAATCCAAGAATAATATCGAGACCATGTTTTTTTGCGCAGTCAATAGAATTTTCAGTCATCGTTTTAAAAAGCCCTTGTTTTCTGTAGTCTGAGTGAGTAATGGTTCTTACGGAATGGGCGCATTTGAGAACTTGACCGTTTACATATAGTTCAAAAGGAGTTAGTCCATCGGCAGCAATCATCGTTTTTTTGTCGCCTTCACAATCCTTCATGATATACATCATGTTTCGTTCAGAAGGAGGATTGTAAGGATTATTGTCATAGTACCAATCGTATTCTTCTTTTTCTCTTCGAACGAATGCAATCGATAATAAACCTTGAAACTCCTCGTATTCATTTTGCAAATCTAAGACTTCGATTTTTCTTTCTCCCATATTAATTTCTCCCATATACATAAATTGTAAAACTGCATCCAGTATTAATAAACACTAGATGCAGTTTGAAGTGCAATTATTGTTCTTAATTTAGAAGCAGTACGCGACACTATTACTTGTTGACTATAGACACTGTATCTCTTGCGATTACTAATTCTTCGTTAGTAGGAACTATTAGAACTTTTACTTTTGAATCTTTAGTTGAGATTTCAGTCAGTTTGCCTCTTATTGTTTTGTTATATTCTTCATCTATGATTATTCCTAAGTTGTCAAGATTTTCACAAATCATAGAGCGCATCAAGTAGTCGTTCTCACCAACTCCAGCAGTAAATACGATTGTATCTACGCCGTTAAGCTGTGCAAGATAACTTCCAATATAACTCTTCACAGTGAATGCAAAAACTTTCTGAGCTAATTGTGCACGTATATTACCTTCGTCTGCAGCATCGTTAATATCTCTGAAGTCGCTAGATATTCCTGAAATACCAAGAACCCCGGATTCTTTATTTAAGATATTTGTTACTTGTTTTGCAGTTAGGCCTTCTTTTTCTTTTAGATAGTCAATGATAGCTGGGTCTATATTTCCAGCCCTAGTCCCCATGGTAACACCTTCAAGAGGAGTGAATCCCATGGAAGTTGCCACAGATCTCCCTTTATCTATCGCAGCTAAGGAAGCTCCATTTCCTAAATGACATGTGATCATTTTTAGGTCTTTGATATCTTTTGATAAGAATTTAGCAGCTTCTTGAGAAACGAAGCTATGAGAAGTTCCATGGAAACCATATCTTCTAACAGCATAATCTTCATAATATTTGTATGGTAGAGCATATATGTACGCTTCTGGTGGCATAGTTTGGTGGAACGCAGTGTCGAAGACCGCTACCATAGGCACGTTAGGAAGTAACTCTTTACATGCATTTATTCCTATGAGGTTAGCAGGATTGTGCAAAGGTGCTAGTGGAATACATTCTTCCAATGCTTTTATTACATCTTCAGTGATTAATTCGGATTGGGAATATTTTTCTCCTGCATGTACGACACGATGTCCTACAGCAACAATTTCTGAAACGTCACTTACAGCACCTTCTTTAGGATCTGTGATCATTTTGATTACTTGACTTATTGCAACATTATGATCTTTCATAGGTACTACATTTTTAAATTTATCATTTCCGATTTTTTCGTGTACTATCGTTGAACCATCTATTCCGATTCTTTCGACTAATCCCTTTGCTATTAATTCCTCGTTTGTCATGTCGAGAACTTGATACTTTAAAGAAGAACTTCCACAGTTTAATACTAATACTTTCACTAACAACC
Organism: uncultured Oscillospiraceae bacterium; assembly: GCA_964370025.1. Classification (GTDB taxonomy): domain Bacteria; phylum Bacillota; class Clostridia; order Peptostreptococcales; family Anaerovoracaceae; genus CAYJGJ01. Next base: position 1,832 of record CAYJGJ010000038.1, on the reverse strand, counting down.
TCCTTGATCATTTTAACTAAGTCTAAATATTATAAAACACATTGCTTATTTTTGCAAGTGTATTTGCTTGAATATTCTAAAATTTCTAATGCTTTATTTCACTAGTTTATTCATAATTTTTGAATTTAGCTGTATGTATAGTATAATAGTAAAAATATAAAAAAGCTACACGAAATAGAGACGAGTAATGGGTAAATGGAGGTGGTTGAAGTGTCGAATATTTCTGTTTCAAATCTTACGTTCTCTTATGATGGAAGCTACGAAAAACTATTTGAAAATGTTAGTTTTAACCTTGATACATCATGGAAGATGGGTCTAATTGGAAGAAATGGTAGGGGGAAAACAACGTTACTGCATCTTTTAATGAAAAAACATGAATACGATGGTAATATTTACAGTAAAGTTGCATTTTCGTATTTTCCATATGAAATACCCAACGAAGCCGAAAATGTAATAGACATTATAGGCGATGACTGGCGGATATATAAAGAGCTTTCTTTGCTTAATATGTCTGAGGAAGTGTTGTTTAGACCATACAATACTCTTTCAGAAGGTGAGAAAACGAAACTTCTCCTTGCTACGATGTTTACAAACGAAAATGATTTTGCACTAATAGATGAGCCAACTAATCATCTAGACACTGATGGAAGAAAATCAGTTAGTAAATACCTTAAGAAAAAGGCAGGTTTTATCTTAGTATCGCATGATAGAAGTTTTTTGGATGATACGGTTGATCATATAATGGCGATAAACAAGTCGAATATAGAAATTGTTACTGGAAATTTTACTGCGTGGAATGAAAATAAACTGATGAGAGATAATTTTGAATTAGAGCTAAATTCAAAAATTGATCAAGATATAAAAAGATTGTCAGAAACCGCAAAAGAAAAAGCTATGTGGTCTGATAGAGTAGAGGCAACAAAATCCAAAAGGATAAACCCAGATGCGTTTGATAAAGGTTATATTGGACACCAAGCAGCAAAGATGATGAAGCGCTCAAAAGCGATTGAAAAGAGAATAGAAAATCAGATATCAGAAAAAGAATCATTGCTTAAAAACATTGAAATTTCAGCGAACTTGAAGATTTCTCCTTTATATTTCCACGCTAAGAGGCTGTTGGAAGGGAGTAATATTTCCATTGTTTATGATGAACATAAGATTTTTAGGGATGTTAATTTTATATTGAATCAAGGGCAAAAAGTAAATATTTCTGGAGAAAATGGCAGTGGGAAGTCAAGCCTAATTAAGTTAATTCTAGGTGATGAAATTCAATATACTGGTGAGCTCTTGATGAGTAAAGGGGTGATAATGTCATATGTTTCGCAAGATACGGCGTTTTTAAAAGGTCAATTGGCGGAATTAGAAAAAAAGGAACAGCTTGATGTTACTTTATTCCGTGCAATTTTAAGAAAATTGGATTTTTCGCGCGAAAGTTTTGATAGGCCGATGGAAACATATAGTGCGGGTCAAAAGAAAAAGGTTTTAATCGCAAAATCTCTTTCACAAAAAGCGCACATTTATCTTTGGGATGAACCATTGAATTATATAGATGTTTTATCTAGAATTCAAATTGAAAATCTAGTAAAATCAAGCGACATGACGTTGCTTTTTGTAGAACACGATAAAATGTTTTGTGATAATGTATCTGATAGTACGATTCATCTCGAGCGGAGAAAAACTGATTATTTATATACGAATTGCATAAAAAAATGAAAGACGGATAAGCAATATGATTACAAGTATGTGTTGAATTGGGTGTGTGTTATTTATATAATGAGTGGAGGGAATGTAATGGTAAATTACGGATTAGAAAATAAAGTGGTGCTGATAAC
>CAYJGJ010000037.1:0-11224 GCA_964370025.1 uncultured Oscillospiraceae bacterium | reverse complement strand
AACACAACTACATTCCATATTCAAAAAAAGAAATGTTTTCGTACAGATTCTTCTACACACTATATGCTAGACAGGTAACATATAGTGATAGTAGCTACTCTTCATGCATAAATGCAATTAAATGCCCTATAGTTTTATTCTTTTCAAGATTTACTCTTGATATTTGCGAATTTGTACTACTAATAATTTGTTGTTGGTTCACTTCTCTATTTGCCATAAGTGAAGAGTAGAATGCATTAGTTTGACTTATAACTTTATCATCCCAAGTTGTACTAGTTGCATATTTTATATTAATATGTGAAATAGTTGTACCATAATAAAATGGACCACTCGGGTTTAAGTAATTACCGCCTACTCCTTCAGCAACTGTCATTATGTTTGCATCTTTAGAAGGATAAGCTGACTGCCCATATCCGAACATATTATTTTCATAAAAGTTAATAGTTCCCCATCCACTTTCAATGACAGCGATACTAGCAAGCATGACTCCGTTGACGCCGAACTGTTCCGCCGCTATGAATGAATTTTCCAATCCCGCTAAACCAGATCGCAATACAGTTGCTAGCTCTTCAGATGTAAATCCACTTGGCTTAGACATATCCATTGACGCAATTTGTTCTCTAGTATAATAAGTTACATCCGGAAGTTCTTTAATACTATAATGTAGTGCTCTTAATTCAAGATCTTTGGAGTAAATAATCTCAGTTAAATGTTGATTATATTCAGCTATACGTTGTCTTTCCGCTTCTAACATATCGGAATAAGAATCAATAGATATCGTAATAGCCACAAAAATAAGGATTGCAAATATCATCCAAAATAGTTTTCTTTTTATTGACTTTTTTACGAGAGAATTATCTGATTCTTCATTTTCAAGACTTTCTTCTAATAATAGTTCTCTTTCTGAAATGACAACGTCATCCATCTCATTCCCTTCAGCATCAATACTTTCAGCTTCCGTGGTATCAACTTCATCGATCTCAGTGTCTACAGTATCGTCATCAATACTTTCAGATTCCACAGTATCAACTTCATCGATCTCAGTGTATACAGTATCAATGTTATTGATTTCATTCTCTACAGTTTCTATTGCATCGTTTATACTGTCAACATCTTCTATATTACATGAAGCGATCTCAGAGTCATCCGCATTACTCGAGATGCTATCTATATCATGTTTTTCTTGATATTCAGAATTATCTTTATTATTTTTCATATTACATCCTTAATTATTAAAACAACTACCTTGTACAAACTTAGATATTTTCTTGTTATGTACACAGTTACAAAAAGATTTGCACTCAAATACAAACCCTTTTCTTTTATTATTATAAAGCATATATCATACCTGGTCAATCACGATTTCTTCATACAATTTTTCGTTTGTCAATTTAATGTAATTATATGATATAAATTTGAAAAAAATAACACCTTTTTTACATTATTATATTGCAACAATATTCAAAATAATATATTATAGACTATGTGAAAAAAGAAAGAAATTTCATACAAAAATCTAAATTAATAACATAGGATTTCAAATTAAATGATTAACAAAAAAATACTTAAAATTGCGCCTTCTGCAATGTCACATATCAGAAAAAATCTTGTATTACAAATATTGTCACTAATATTAAATATCACGGTCTTTTATTGCATCAGCCTTTTGTTATACGACATTTTAAGAGACAATGTACAAGCTGAAACTATTGTTATTTATGCAGCAGTAACATTTACATGCGTCATATTTCGTTCGGCATTTGTATACTTTGCTAACAAACAATGCTACTATGCCTCTTTGGAAGCAAAAGATGTATTAAGACAAAAAATATATAAAAAAATGGTTAACTTAGAAAACATACATGACAACAAAGTAACGACAGCACAATTATTAAAATTGTCAGTAGATGGCGTGGATGAACTTGGTAAATATTTTGAAGAATATCTGCCACAACTTCTTTATTCTATTGTTACTTCAATTATTGTTTTAGTCACTACATTTGTTTTAGACATAAGACTTGGTCTTGTCATGTTATTGATAATTCCACTTATCCAGATTTCTATAAGTTTAACTCAAAAATATGCTAAAAAAGCAGAAGAAAACAAGTGGAATGAATCGACAAGTATGAATGACCAATTTTTGGAAAACATTAATGGATTAACTACACTAAAGCTATTCAATAGCGATGAATATAAACACAATCAAATGAATGTCCAATCTGCACAACTTCGCAAGTCATCTCTAAAACAACTTACAGTTAAGCTAAACTCTGTTTTTTTAATTGACATTTTTGCGTACGTCGGCATTGCATTGATAGTTGTCTCTGTATTATATAACTACAGTAACTGGTATACTGACTTTGTAGGTGGATTCACAATAATATTACTGGCTGTAGAGCTATTTTCTCCACTACAAACTTTAGGAACCCATTTTCACACTGCAGCGAATGGTATGAATCTAGAAAAGAGCATTTTCAAATTTCTCGATATGGAAGAAAAAACAAAAGGAACAGAAACTATCAACAGCACCGAAATAATCATAAGTAACTTGTCATACTCTTTCGGCGATAATTTAGTATTAGATGATATAAATATTAATATTCCACCTAAAAGCATAGTGTCAATTGTAGGAAATAGTGGTTCAGGAAAGTCAACGCTAGCTAAGATCTTATGTGGAACAAATAAAGATTACAATGGTAGCATCAAAATAAATAAAAAAGAAATATCAGACATTGATATACATAATTTGCGTAAAAATGTCACATATGTTGGGACAAACAGCTATATTTTCAAAGGAACTGTTAGAGACAATCTTCTTATTGCCAAAGAGGATGCTACAGATATTGAGCTCATGAAAGTTCTTAGTCGAACGCAGTTATCCGACTATATTTCAACCCAAAATGGACTTGATACAATGTTACTAGAAAGAGGTTCAAACCTCTCTAAGGGACAAGCGCAACGACTTGCATTAGCTCGTGCCCTACTACATGATAGCAATATACTTATTTTTGACGAAGCTACTAGCAATCTAGACCCTCAGAGTGAAAATGATATTCTATATTTGATTAAACACCTTTCAAAAACTAAGACAATTATCATCATATCACATAGACTATTAAATGCAGTGTCTTCAGATGTGATATGCATGCTTGAAGAGGGGAAACTGATTAATATTGGGAAACATGAAGAATTACTAAAAAATTGCAAACAATATAGGTCATTATGGCAAGCCCAAAGGAAAATGGAAGAGTTAAAATGAAACAAAAAAAGAAAAGAAGACATATAAAATACAGTGCACCAGTAGTAATGACGAGACTTTCATTTTACGTTACACCTCTCTCCCCTATTATGATCATATCTATAATTTGTGGTTGCCTATCATATTTTTGCTCAATACTCATTCCGATTATTGGCGGATATACTATGACCGAGATTTTTTATGGAAATGAAGAAATAGATAGGATTATTACTATAATTGCAATTCTTGCTGTATCATATGGAATACTGAAGTACATAGAACAATATTGCAATCAATATGTTTCGCTTAAACTATTAGAGAATTTTCGAGATAAAGTTTTTAAAGCACTAAGACGATTAGCACCTGCCAAAACAGATGAAAAAGAAAGTGGAAAATTACTTTCACTTTTGAGTTCAGATATAGAATTACTCGAAATATTTTATTCAAAAACTATAACTCCGCTATTCGTAGCTATAATATCATCAATTACTATTGTGGTAGTAATATTCCAATATAACATTATATTGGGCGCACTAGCTATCTTGGCACATATGACTATAGGATATCTTATACCCAGAAGCGCATACAAAAAAGGACAAAAAAACTCGCAAAACAACAGAGTTACAACAGATGAACTAAACTCTGTACTTCTTAGTTCCATATATGGTATCGATGAAATTTTACAATACAATTATTCTGATACTATGCGTTCAAAAATAGACGATGCTACATTTGAAGTTGAATTTACAAATCATGTAATGAAAAGACATACTGCATCGACTCGTTCCATAACGTCACTTTATGTATTACTTTTCTCAATAGTTATGTTATTTGGATCTTCTACATTATTTACTATGGGAATATACTCCGTAGAAGCTGTGGTAATCCCAGTTTTACTACTTATTTCTTCATTTAATGCTGTAGTTTCCTTAGCGAACTTAGGTACTGGATTATCTCAATCGATTGCTAGTGCAAGAAGAATATTTGAATTGATAGATGAAAAACCTCTAGTTGCCAAGGTAACCGGGCAAAATACAATAAAAAATAAGAACGCATCTTTTAACAATGCATCTTTTTCTTATGATGATGAAGAAATTCTTAGCAACTTCTCACTTTATATTAATAACAATGAAATTCTTGGAATAAAAGGTAAATCAGGAGTAGGAAAATCTACAATACTAAAATTACTTATGCGATTTAGAGATGTTGACAGTGGAGAAATAAAAATTTCTTCACATAATATCAAAAATATTAACACTCGTAGTCTACGAAAAAGTCAAGGCCTAGTTATGCAAGAGACATTCTTCTTTAATGATACTATACTTAACAATATTAAAATTGCTGACTTAGACGCTACAGAAGAACAGATAATTGCTGCATGCAAAAAGGCATCTATTCATAACTTCATTGATTCTCTGCCAAACGGATATGATACATTAGTTTCAGAAATGGGCAAAAATCTTTCGGATGGTGAAAAACAAAGAATTGGATTGGCACGGGTTTTCTTACAAGGGTCTTCATTCATTTTACTAGACGAACCTACTAGCAACTTAGATAGCTTGAATGAAAACACTATACTGTACTCCTTAAAACAAATAAAAAATAAAACGATTATTATTGTGTCACATAGAACTTCAGCAATGAAAATAGCTGACAATATTATAGAAATTAGATCAAAGAGAAAAAGTTAGATAGGTTATTTATTTTGAATAAACAAAAAGTAAAAGTTAAACTTAAGGAAAAATTAAATAGGCTAATTCAGTTCTTCTACTCGAGGCTGTTTATAGTCTTTTTTTTGATATCGATTCAAGTGCTTGTTTTCTCTTTAATCGTATGGGAAATTGCTGAAACAGAAAAATGGATTTCACTTGCACTTAGCTTACTTAGTATTATTATAATTGTATATGTTTTGAAAAAAGATGAAGTTGTTGAATATAAACTTATATGGATTATGTTTGTTGGACTACTACCTCAATTAGGTGGTGCATTATATCTATTAATCGGTAACAAAAAGCCGTCACGAAGAATGAGAGAGTCTTTAGAATATGTCCAAAAAATACATGCAGATGAATTCACAACTAATCAAAAAGCAATCGATTCTTTAGCCCCTCGCCAAAAATCGACTGCAAAATATATCAATGACTGTGGTCCATTCCCCGCGCATGATAATACACAAATGAAGTATTATTCCGTCGGTGAAGATATGTTCACTGATTTGATCATAGATATCAAAAATGCTAAAAAATTCATTTTTATGGAGTTTTTTATTGTTTCAGAAGGATACATGTGGCGAACAATCTTTGAACTACTTAAAGAAAAAGCTAACAGCGGCATTGATGTAAGGGTCATGTTTGATGACATGGGATCAGCTCCGGCGCTGCCCGAAAAATTAAAAGAAGATTGTGAGAAGAATAATATTAAATGTACAATGTTCAATCCCCTTATTCCATTCGTATCCATCGTAATGAACAACCGAAACCATCGCAAGATTGTGTCGATCGACGGAGATATAAGTTACAATGGTGGTGTAAATATTGCAGATGAATACATAAATAAAATCGACCGCTTTGGACACTGGAAAGACTCAGCGGTACGACTATACGGAGATGCTACGTGGAATTTTACTGTAATGTTTTTGAACATGTGGAATGGAATAAACAAAACTGACGAGGATTATACTGCATTCAAAACATCTCCTAATCTAATACATGATATAAAAGACAATGGCGTAGTGCAACCTTTTTCAGACTCGCCGCTTGACAATGAGCAGTTAGGCGAAAATATTTACATTGAAATGATTAATCAAGCAGAAACATATGCCTATATATTTACGCCATACCTCATAATAGACAGTCAAATGCAAAATGCATTAACACTTGCAAAGAAAAGAGGTGTAGATGTCAGAATTGTTACTCCTGGAATACCTGATAAACCACTAATATTCAGACTAACTCGCTCATTCTACAAGCCGTTACTTAATTCAGATGTAAAAATATATGAGTATACCCCGGGGTTTTTACACGCAAAAAGTTGCATTGTAGATGATGAGATAGGTGTAGTAGGGTCGATAAACATGGACTATAGAAGTCTGTATTTACACTTTGAATGTGGCACCCTAATATACAACAGCGAAATAATTAAACATATAAAGAAAGATTATTTAGATACAGTTAAACTATCGAACGAAATAACAGAAGATTTTCCTAGAAGCGGGTTAGTTTGGTCGTTAATTGATGCTGGATTGAGAGCTTTAAGCCCCTTACTATAAAAAAATAGACCGACCTTCCAATCGTTAGATTTTGGTTCTAACTTTGGGGATCGGTTCAAAGCGGTCTATATTTTTTCATATATATAAGGGATAAAAATTAAATAATACTCGAATAATTATACATCAAATTATAATTAATTAAAAACGCAAAAAGATAAGATAATGTAGTATTATACGCTTTGAATGCATATACACCTGACCAGTGAAGCTTAAAAGTCATTCCTTTATCTGGACGCTCTTCTCCACCAGCTACTATCAACTCTCTTGATTTAATTGCATTGATTAAGTCGTTGTTTGAACTAATTTTTGTATCAAACTTGGTGAATCCCATTCCGACATACTTCTCATTATGTGAATCTGATCCGCCGATGCCCAATATCTTATATTTCTCAGCCAACTGCTTAGCCTTTTCATTTGCTTCTTTTAGTTCGCATGTATTAAACGTTTCTATGAAATCAAATTCATGGATCAACTCCGGGTTTTTCTTAAGCGCACTCATAAACATCAACGATGAACTGCGAACCCCAAATGGATGGGCAGGACCAAGAATCCCTCCAAGACTATGAACAAACTTGATTAATTTTTCTAGTTTCATTCCTCTAAGCTTCATAATCTTAGGCAAGACACCATCTGGCAAGAAGACCAAAAAATGTCCTGCATCAAGTGTATCGTATTCAATACCTTTAATTACAGTAAAATTCTTAAATTGCGGTTCATTCTTTATTTTGTCCCAAATTTTGCATCCTCTATATGTCGTATGGTCTGTGATAGCCATTCCATCAAAGCCCTGTTCCTGTAGTAGTGTTATATATTTTCTTAATGAAATGATGGAATCGACTGATCCTCCTCTAATATGGCAATGTAAATCAAAAGTCAAACGCTACCTCCATAATTTGTATAAGTATTATTAACTTTTATAATCATACAATGTATATCTATTCGTTGGGTGTAGATTGTGTGTTATTATTTTATCAAAAATTAAATAATAACGCATAATTATATCTAACCTCATGACTGATTATTTAGCTCTATTTATGAATTCTTCTGATTTTTCAAGTTCCGACGGCGTTAAAAGACTTACTATAACATATACAGTGAATGACAATACAACACCGATAATAACTTGCAATGCCGAACCCGACTCCCAAAAAGTAGGTAGAAATGTCAAGCCGACATTTCGTATAAGTAAATTATATATAGAGAATAATGTACCTGCTATAATAGAAGCTAACGCACCTTTTGTGTTACCTCTTTTCCATAAGAAACCTAATACCAAAGGTACAAAAGCTCCCGTAGTTATTATATCTGATGCGATCCAAGTCACTTCAAGTATATCACGTATAAGAATAGAAATAATAAGAGCAACTATCGTGACTCCTAATGTAGCAAGTCTTGAATTTACAAGCTTCTTTTCTTCAGATATGTCAGTTGGACTAAGATCAAGCACCAATGTCATAGCCGCAGTGTTAATAAGAGAATCCATTGTAGACATAATTGCAGCCGAAATACCAACAAATACTATTGCTTCAACTATAGGAGACATATAGTCAGATACAATTGCAACTACAATACCTCCTTCAGGTAAAGTATCATACAAAGTTATGCCTGCCATTCCTGTGAATACTACTATCAAATACAATGGAATATAGGCGAAAAAGCTCATTATAGTCATCTTTTTAGCTTCAACATCATTCTTTGTCGCTGAAATTCTTTGCCATACATTTGCTTGTATCATCCACGAGCATCCAAATGTCAAAACATAAGCATAGTATTTGCTAGAGCCTTCGAAGAAACTCGTAAACCCAGTCTTTCCAGTACTCTCTGCTATAGTGGCAATATTATCAAAACCACCTGAATTTATCATAGCTACTGCAAAAACCAATATAGCAGCCACTACTAATAAAACAAATTGTATTATATCTGTTAAGACTACACCCCTGAATCCACCAAATAATGAGTAAATAAGTACAACTGAAGTCCCCAAAATAACAGCTAGTTCATAATTCAAACCTAAGTATTGTCCCATAAAATCTCCTACTCCAACCATCTGGCTTGCAGCAGAAAAAGTCATAAAGAGTAAGATTAAAATAGACATTGCTTTTGCTACTTTATTATCATATCTCTTTTTCATCATTTCGCCCTGTGTAAGATATCCAATCTTTCTAATTGACTTAGAGAATAGAATCATCAAAAAAGACGAAATTAATACTGGCATTCCATAGTACCAAAAGGAACCTAGTCCGTCTTCAAAAGCAAGGGCAGCTGTTGATATAGCTGACCCCGCTCCCCACCATGAGGCAATAAATGTAATTGATAATGCCCAAAATGGAAGTTTTCTTCCTCCAAAAAAATAATCGAGCACACTGTTATTCTTTTTTTCACGTATTACTATAAGAAGTAATATCGCAAAATATACTATTAAAGCAGTAAATAATAATATCATTTAATCACATTATCCTTAATTACAATACACCCTCTGCCATCATAGCAGCAGCAACTTTTTCAAATCCTGCTATGTTTGCACCATGAATCAAATTGTATCCTAAGCCATATTTTGCAGAAGCACTAGCACAGCTGTCATGAATATTAACCATTATATTTTCGAGCTGTTCATAAACTTGCTCTTCTGTATACACTGTATGTCCTGAGTTTTGCCCCATTTCAATACATGAACACGCCACACCACCCGCATTTGCAGCTTTAGATGGTCCTATAATAACATTTTGTTCAAGCAAGTATGCAATAGCTTCATTAGTAGTAGACATATTTGATCCTTCCACTATGTACTTTGCTTTGTTATTAACTATTACTTTTGCATCTTCAACTGTGATTTCATTTTGAGTTGCGCAAGGAGCATATATGTCTGCCTTGATTTTCCATGGTTTTTCTCCTGGATAGAAAGTAGCGCTCTTGAACTTATCTGCATATGAAGATAACTTCATTCCTTTTTCACGCAATTCTAGCAAATAATCAATTTTTTCTCCTACAACTCCTTCAGGATCATGAATGAATCCTTCTGAACCGGAAATTGTGATACACTTTGCACCTAGTTCGTCAAATTTTTTAACCGCCCCCCAAGACACATTCCCGTATCCCGATACAACGACTTCTTTTCCTTTTACGTCCTCATTATTTGCTTTAAGCATTTCTCTTGCGAAGAATACTAGACCATATCCTGTTGCTTCCGCTCTTCCTGTCAAACCACCGTATATCAAGCCTTTTCCTGTTAAAACTCCCTCATATCTATTCGCAATTCTCTTGTACTGACCGAATAAATATCCAATCTCTCTAGATCCTACGCCTTGGTCTCCCGCTGGGACGTCTGTATTAGCTCCAATATATCTTGACAATTCTGTCATAAACGATTGACAAAATCTCATTATTTCTAGGTCAGATTTTCCTTTTGGATTAAAGTCAGATCCTCCTTTACCACCACCAATTGGAAGTCCAGTAAGTGAATTTTTAAATATCTGTTCAAATGCTAGGAATTTGATTATTCCAGAATATACATTTGGAGCAAATCTTAATCCACCCTTATATGGTCCGATGGCACTATTAAATTGGCATCTGTATCCACGATTAACATGTACTTTACCGTTGTCATCTACCCATGCTACTCTAAAAGAAACCATCTTTTCCGGTTCTATAAGCCTTTCAATCAACCCTGATTCTACATACTCAGGATGTTTTTCCAAAACAGGAACTAAAGAAGTTAGTACTTCTTCTACTGTTTGTAAGAATTCGGGTTCGGACGGGTTTCTTTTTTTCGCAATATCAATATACTGCTTAATTAAATCGTTCATTTTTTCCTCCTTATATATTAAAATGCTCGATACAACTGACAAAATGAATCTGCTAAATGCATTCTAAAATCAAAATTTTCAAATAATTTAGTTTTCAAAAAAAGTTATGATCCACGTAACTAATCACAACTATACTACACTAGTTATAAATAGCGATTAAAATAAAAAAGCATGTTTAGTTCTATATAACATTAATTTGACAATATTGCATTGTATTTAGTGCGACATCGTGCCTTTCTTGCGATACACCCGCACATAACGAGGATATTACATTAATAGGCACATTATGCAATGAACACTTAAGTGCGATAGCATTAGTTATAACACATATATCGGTGCATATTCCAACCATATATATTTCATCTATCTCATTTTTTTTATCTTTATCAGAAAGATATTGAATCAGATCCGGTGACCCGAATGATAGTTTTTCAATCTTCTTAGAATTTTTTAATTCAAGAGTCTGAAGCAATTCGAGGGGAATTTCCCATCCCGAAGTGCCCTTTATACAATGGTGCACAGGTAAATTTTTACCCTCAAGTGTGTCCATATAATTATCATAGTGAGTATCCATCGTATAAATAACTTCGCCATCAAAATTTTTAATGTACTCGATTACCCCATTTACGATGTACGGTCCCTGTGGCGACGCAAGTGCACCTGTTATGAAATCATTTTGCATATCTACTACAATTAGCACTTTACTCATTTTATACTATATCCTTTCATATTTTAATTCTCAAAAAATAATAACAATTATATCCTATAAAAATAAAATTGTCAAAAATTATTTTATTAATCTTTGACAATTCTCAGATAATTTACAAGTACGATTTGGCTATATTCTATGACTTGCAGGCAAAAGTTCATTAAGCAATTTACGTTGGTCTGAATTAAGTTCTGGAGGAATAAATT
>CAYJGJ010000036.1:0-11441 GCA_964370025.1 uncultured Oscillospiraceae bacterium | reverse complement strand
TGGAATACTCTTTACCGCCCTGCCGTCTCTTCAAAAAATCTTTTATTTTATCCATATCGATCTCAAAATTCGCAGGCAATCCGTCGATCACAACGCCAATATTATCAGAATGAGACTGCCCAAATATTTGAATTTTAATATTATTACCAAAGTTACACGACATCTACTTCTCCTCCTAACTTCTTATAATCTTCAAAAAAGGTTCCATATGATTTATTTACAGCCTCGCTGTTAAGTATGGTAACCGGATTAGAACAAAAAGTAGCTCCGATAGCAGCAGCCATGACTATTCGATGATCATTATAGCTATTCACGACCCCGCCTGTCAGTTTACTTGGGTAAATTATCATTTTCTCATCATTAGCTTCTATTCTCCCACCTAATGAATCAATCATCTTACAGACACTTTCAATTCGGTCACTTTCTTTGATTCTCAATCTCTTAATATTAAGGATATTTGTCGGTGCTTTTTTTTGTGTGGCACAAATCGCCAATACAGGAACTAAATCAGGAATTTCTTTGGCGTTTATCTCATTACTGTCGCAAACTTCAAGAAACAATTTATCTTTTTGCACGGAATTAATATTTAATCCACGTGGAGTTATCCCTGCACTAATCCAATAGGATGCATTTGACCAATCTCCTTCTACATCTATCGATTTGGGAGAAATATACTCTTGATTTCCTCTTATATTGTATCCGCTCGTAATCCCAAAAGATTTTAAGACTTCTAACGTAATATCGATATATCCCTTAGATACTAACTCTGTAGTAAGTTCTATCTTGCTATCGCCATCTATCAATGGCAGTGCGTACATAAGTCCCGAAATATACTGGCTACTTTCGTTTCCAGTTATTGAAAATTCTCCGGATTTAAGGAGCCCTTCATAGTTTAATGGCAATCGGTAATTGTCAAATTTTACGCCACCTTGTTCCAAAGTTTTGCACAACGTTTCAAAAGGTCGATTTAGTAATGAGCCTTCCCCTACTAACTTGCCACCATCACTTATTGCACACATGATTGGCAACACTAATCTACTTGCAGTTCCACTTTCATTACAATTAACTTGCATGCGGTCGCGAGGAACTCCAGGAATAACCCGCACACCGTCTTTTTCGATAACAACCTTCGCACCAATAGTCTTGATAATATCTATACTTGCCATTATATCTGCGGAAATATGATTGAGTTTTACATAGGTCTCGTCTTTGCATAGCGCGGATGCCAGCAATATTCTTTGTGCAAATGATTTTGAGCTAATTGCATCAATTTCGCCACTTAGCTTTTTAGGTTTTATTATTATATTCACGCACTATCTCCTTTTGAAAGGAACTCTTCCAGCTCATTCATAGGCAAAGTAAGTATTTTTGCTTTCCCTATCTCCTCTAGAAGAATAAGATTAATATTTTCTCGACTTATTTTTTTGTCTCTTTTAGCTTTTTGATAGATATCGCTCGAACTATAGGTTGTTTTTGATTCTATGCCGTATTTTTTTAAGATTACATCGATCTTCAAATGAAGGCCACTTCCAGCAGCCTTTTCTATCATGTACATCCCCATGCCAACTGCCTTGCCATGTGAAATAGAATAGTCACTCAGGCTTTCTATGGCATGACCTATAGTATGCCCATAATTTAAAATTTGCCTTATCCCATTATCAAATTCATCCTGACATACGATTTCCGCTTTTAACCTAACACATCTTTCAATTATTTCCTCGCTATATTCTTCAAAATCCGCATCGATCATAAGTTGGAAAAGATCCTTGTCTAAAATACATCCATACTTTATAACCTCGCACAATCCATCTTTGCGAATTTCTTCGTCTAGAGTATTGAAAGTATCAATATCACAAAGAACTAACAACGGATGATGAAACGCACCTACGAGATTTTTTCCCGCTTGAAGATCTACTCCGGTTTTTCCTCCCACTGAAGAATCTACCGCCGACAATATCGTTGTGGGAATTTGAATAAATTGAAGTCCTCGCAAGTAAATTGAGGCACAAAATCCTGTGATGTCTCCAACTACTCCCCCACCCACTGCTAGGAGAATGTCAGATTTTGAAATTTCGTTCTCCGCTAGAAAGTTAAGAATTTTACTTGCCGTTTCTAATGTTTTTGATTTTTCACCAGACGCAAAGGAAAAAGTAATCACTGAAAACCCCTTTTCTTCCAAGCTTTTAGATATCATCTCACCGTACAATGTATTAACAGTAACATCAGTAATAATCACTGCCTTGCATGGATTCTTTATTTTTGCAACATATTCACCAACTTCATGCAAAAGCCCTTTTCCAATCATTACTTCATATGGAGTTGATACATCTACTTTTAGTTTCTTCATTAATAAATTACTCCTATTTTATAAATTTTCATTTATTTCCTTCATTGCATTTCTCAACCCATAGATTTTTTTTGAAAGAGTAATAAACATCTCTGGGGATAAGGATTGGGGACCATCACACAAAGCCTTTGATGGATCATTATGGACTTCGATGATTAGCCCATCAGCACCTGCCGCAACCGCTGCCATGGACATATCGGGGACAAATCTAGCATGCCCCGTAGCATGACTAGGATCGATAATAATCGGAAGATGTGTTTTTTCCTTAAGTACAGGGATGGCAGAAAGGTCCAATGTGTTTCTCACTGCAGTTTCAAATGTTCTTATGCCTCTTTCACAAAGGATTACCTGGGAATTACCACTTGACATGATGTATTCGGCACTCATTATTAGTTCCTCTATCGTATTAGCCAATCCCCTTTTAAGTAAAATCGGTTTTTGTGTTTTACCTATTTCTCTAAGCAGTGTAAAGTTCTGCATATTCCGTGCACCGATTTGAATTATATCTACTTCTTCAAAATGAGAAAGCTGTGTCAAATCCATTAATTCTGAAATAATCGGCAATCCGGTCTCTTTCTTTGCTTCAAGTAACAAATCAATCCCATCACTACCCATTCCTTGAAAAGCATACGGAGAAGTCCTAGGCTTAAAGGCTCCACCACGAAGAATTGTCGCATTGCCTTCTTTCACTGATCTTGCTACGCTACATATTTGTTCACTAGATTCCACCGAACACGGACCGGCCATGATAGCAAAATTCCCACCGCCGATTTTAGTGCCATTAGATAGTCTAATAACCGTATCTTGTGGATGAAATTTTCTATTAGCTTTTTTGTACGGCTCTTGTATCCGTTTTACACTTTCAACGATATCTAATGAATTTAAAATATCGATATCAATATCGGAAGTATCCCCGATAATGCCCATGATTGTGTCCTTGAGACCTTCTGTCATGCTTACTTTTAAATCTTGGCTTAAAAACCATTGTTTCAAATTTTCGAGCTGGTGCTTATCTATGTTTTCCTTTAGAACTATTATCATACGCTTCTCCTTACCAAAATAAAAAAGCCTGGACTCTTTGCAAAGCCTCAGGCATATATGTTCAAACTATCTATTATTTATTTACATATATTATTTGATGGCGTATAGCAAAGAGACCCTATTAACTGAGTTAATAAAGCTAAAATAAAAGGCAAGATAAAAGGCAAAAATAAATTGAATTCCTCTTGGACTTTTCATTGCTATCCCTTCATAATAAAATATCACCAATAAATTTATCTTTTAATATAAACATATAATTTAATCCGTGTCAATAATTATTTGATTTTTTAGCAGATTATTTACATTTTACACATTCAATATAAAATGAATAGAAGTGTTTCGAAACGTTAGAAAGTTTGATAATTCACAGATAACATGTTATAATTTTATAAATAATTGTCAATAAAGAAGAATGGAGATTTTCGTGAAAGCAGAAATTTTATGTATAGGAACAGAACTATTGCATGGAGATATAAATAATACCAATGCACAAATTATTTCAAAAGAAATGGCAAAGATAGGAATCGACGTCTACTATCACTCTGTAGTAGGAGACAATCCTGCAAGAATGTCAGAAGCGTATTCTATCGCACTCAATAGGGTTGATTTGCTGATTTGTACAGGTGGACTGGGACCTACATTAGACGATATAACAAAAGAAATTCTAGCAAAGCATCTGAATGTAGATATGATATTCCACGAAGATGCTTTGGATAGAATTAGAGAAAAATACAACAAATTCAACAGAAATATGCCAGAAAACAACAAGAGACAAGCATATTTTCCTGAGGGGGCAAGGATTATCAGTAATGAAAATGGGACGGCTGAAGGCTGCATCGTAGATACTAACGGCAAAACTATCGTTATTCTACCAGGCCCTCCATTTGAAATGACTCCAATGGTCAAAAATGAAGTAGTTCCCTATTTAATGAAATTCACAAAAGAGGTAGTTGTTTCGAAAAAAATTACAGTTACTGGACTAGGGGAATCACTTGCTGAAACGATGATATTGGACTTAATAGAAAATCAATCGAATCCAACTATTGCACCTTATGCAAGTGCTGGAAAATGCGTGTTTAGAATTACTGCAAAAGCAACTAATGAAACACTTGGTTATGAAATGATAGAACCGATTGCAAAAGAATTACTCAAAAGATTTGGGGAAAATGCGTTTTTGACAGAAGGTGGGAATCTCGAAAAGGACGTTTTTGATTTACTTTGTCAAAAATCACTCACGCTTACAACATGCGAATCTTGCACTGGAGGACTATTATCCTCTGCATTCACTACTTTTCCTGGGAGTTCTTCAATATTCACTGAAGGATTCATAACGTACACTAATGATTCAAAAGTAAAGTTAGGTGTCAACAAAGAAACACTAGAGCAATTTGGAGCAGTGTCAGAAGAAGTGGCTAAGGAAATGGCAATTGCTGCTGCAAATGAAAGTGGTGCAAAATTATCAATTTCTATAACAGGGATAGCCGGTCCAGATGGTGGTACAGAAAAAAAACCTGTAGGAACAGTCTGCGTCGGAATCTGGCATGATAATGCCACATATTCACGCACATTTACTATTAGTGGAGACAGAGAGGCAATTCGAAAAAAATCCATTATCAATGCGCTCGACTCTGTCAGAAGAGTAGTTCTTTACAATAGTATAGACTAGATTCCACTTGCAGATAGAAACGACTCAGTAATAATGTGAACTTTCCAAAAAACACATGTTTTTTCACAATGCAGCCGTTTTTTGTGATATAATTGTAAAATCGAGTTAAAATTACATATATAATTGACTAGCCTAAAACAGATAATTATATACTGAATTCGATATTCCAAACTATAATAATAAATGTAAACACTGCGATAAAGCAACGAGTACTACAGTGGTATTCGATAATAGGAGGACACTATATTGAAAAAGAGAAAAGAAAATAACGCTGTCAAAGAAATTGATTTGGAAACTGGTGTTGTGTTATTGGATTCCTCAAGAAAAAACAACAAAAATGCTACGAACTCCAAAAAGAATAAGGATTCAATCAATGTCGACATGGTCGAGAGAAAGGCAAAGAAGAAACGTAATGCAAAGAGAGACCGCCCTCCATTCAAACAATTTGGCAAGTGGCTTATCTACCATAGAAAGAAGTTCCTAGTAGGTTTTTCGAGCATTATATTAGCCGGCGTCATGGCTGTTATCTTGTTTGTAGCAGTACTTATTGCTGGAGCGGAAAGGGTTGAGCCTAGTAATATTTACTCATTGCTTTCAGAGACTTCAACTTTATATGACGATGCTGGACAGCCTTTACTGAACATATATGCTAACCAGAATAGAGAAAATGTGGAAATTGCAGACATTCCCATGACAATGCAAAATGCAATTATTGCGATAGAAGACAAAACTTTCTATGAACATGACGGATTCAACTACATCAGATTAGTCGGAGCTGTAATCGATGCATTTTTGACGCAAGGCGAAATTGGTGGTACGAGTACTCTTTCACAGCAACTTGCAAGAAATATATATCTTGAAGATACACGTTTCGACAGATCTATTTCCAGAAAAATCATCGAAGCATATTACACGATACAAATAGAGAATACTTTGACGAAAGATCAAATCCTTGAAGCTTACTTAAACACAGTATTTTACGGATATAACTCATACGGGATTCAAATAGCATCTCAATCATATTTCTCAAAAGATGTTACTGAACTTACATTGGTAGAGGCTGCTACTCTTGCTTCTTTACCGCAAATACCTAGTACGTATGCTCTAGTGCAAGAAGTAAGTACTAGTTCAATAACTGAAGAAGATACGAATATCTTGTATCAGACTAACACATCTACATTCTTATACAATGAGAGTGCAATGAGCAGAAGAGATTTGTGTTTATCAGAAATGAAAGCGCAAGGATATATTACGCAAGAAGAATACGACGAAGCAGTAGTTCAAGAATTGACTGATTACCTTAACCCTACCTATAACACTCAGGGCAATCACGCAACCTATTTTGCCGATTACGTAACCGAAGAAGTTGCTACAGACCTGATGGCAGAGCTTGATTTGACATATGGAGAAGCTGTTTCCCTCGTTCACTCAGGTGGATATCAAATACATACGACTCTAGACTCGGTAGCCCAAACAGTTGTTGAGGCTGAATATGCCGATCCTAGTAACTTTATGGATGTATCCTCACTTAGAAAAGATTCAAACAATAACATAATTGATGAATCAGGTAACTTAGTACTCAATGACTACTATAATTACTTTGACTCCAATGGTGTATTTACTTTTAGAACAGATGAAATCACAGTGAATGAAGACGGTTCTTTAACTATCATGAAAGGCAAAAGACTCAATATATACGATACAGTAGTAGATGGGAATCCGGACTACAGTGTAGAATTTAAAGAAATGTACACTGTAGATAACGATATACTCTTTTCTATACAAGGTGGATATATCAATATCCCTCAGACATACAAAAGCAGGGACGACGATTACAACTTACTTATAGATAGCTCGTTCCTAACAGATTATCCTGATTTTTTGGTAATCAATGATGACGGAACGGTTTCGGTACCCGCTACATCTTATACTCTAGCAGACAAAACGAGACAGCCGCAATCTGCAATGGTAATTGTAGAAAATGAAACAGGCCAAATCAAAGCAATGATAGGCGGAAGAGATACTTTTGGAAGATACTTGTTCAATAGAGCCATAGAAACTAACAATCCCGGTTCTTCTTTCAAACCACTCGCAGGTTACGCACCAGCGCTACAGTTAAGTCACGAGTCTGCTTCTGCAGGTTCTGAAAGCCTTGCATTCCGCTCAGATGTAGGAGATCAAGGAGCATCACTTTACGGAGACTTCTTGACGGCTGGTTCTACGATAGATGACGAACCATTATACATCGCAGGGAGAGAATGGCCGAAAAACTTCTCTGGCACATACTCTGGATTCAACACTATGAGAACAGCTATAGATCAATCGGTAAACACATGCGCAGTAAAAGTATTGGCACAAGTAGGAATTGAATACGGATACGAAATGGCTCAAAAATTTGGTATTACGACTTTAGTAGAAGAAGATAAAACATATTCGCTAGTATTGGGTGGATTGACTTATGGTGCCTCACCACTAGAAATGGCCATAGCTTACACTACTTTTCCTAACTATGGATATAATTACGAAGCATCATCGTACACACAAGTACTAAATAAAGAAGGTGAAGTGATATTAAGCAATGAGCCAGTTAAAAGAGATGTTTTAGATCCGGGTGTAGCGTATATTATGGCAGACATGCTTAAAGATGTACCAGCATGGTCGTTATCAGGGGTAACAGCAGGAGGAAAGACTGGAACAACGGACTATGTACACGACTTGTGGTTCGTAGGATTTACTCCAACATATTCTGCTGCTGTTTGGCAAGGAGCAGACCATAACTTACCTCAGACTGGTTCAAGTACGCCATTCTCTTACTTGTGGCGAGACATAATGAATCAGATACCTAGGGCTGTCAGCGGAAGCTACAAAGCAACTCCTTCAAATGTAATTACTGCAACAGTACAAACCTCAAAAGGTGCAATCAGTGAATTATTTACAAGTGGTACGCAACCAAGTGCCGATTCGCAAAATTCATTCTTGCAAGAAGCAATAGTATGTGCCGACACGGGACTACTTGCTACTCCGAACTGTGCGAACACAAAGGAAATGGAAGGGATATTATTGCAAGACGAAACTGATCCAAGGAATACAATACCTCGATATTATTGTAATCACCACAATCCTGATACCGCATTGTATCCTATACCGCCGGGGACGTCCTTAGTACATTACGTATATGTTACATTGCACCCTGGTGAAGGAGGCGGAAGTGCATACGCCGTTTCCACATTAAAAGATGGAACATACACACTACCTGATCCTGGATTTACTGCTCCTGAAGGAAAGGCATTCAATGGTTGGAATACTCCTGCTGGAATACTACAACCTGGAGAAACGGTAACTATTACAGATGCTACGACTATTACGGCAACATGGGTTGATAAAGATCAATATACCGTATCATTTGATCCCGCTGGTGGAACCGGAAGCATGTCAAGCGTATCCGTGTATGATGGAGATTCGTATACTCTTCCAGCGAGCACCCTAACACCACCGCCGGACAAAGTTTTTGGGGGTTGGTTAATAAATGGAACACCACACGCTGTGGGTTCGTCATATGTCGTCACCGGACATGTTTTGGTAACCGCTACTTGGATCGATGCAGAAGCTGACCCTTCTGATCCATAATCGTTAAATAAGAAAAAATATCAAATCCACATAAAACTAAAGGCTCAACCTTCGCTGAATGCAATGGTTGAGCCTTTCATTTAATTCATCAATGAGTTGCAGCATTTTGCGTCTCTATGACTATAGGTGTTTTAATGAATATTCAACCATTACTTATGGTTGAATATCTATTCTCTTTTATTATAATCAAAATTTTAATTACTTCATTTAGTTTATTTTTCACATCATACTCTAGCTCAATCAACGGTTTCTTACCTGCACTGAATGAAATTCGTCCTTCAAATTCCTCATCAATGCTGATAAATGCGTTCGGTGTAAGACAATTGCTTTCGTCAAAGTGAAATCTAATTTTACTTCTACTTTCCTCTATGAGGGGGGCATTTAGTTCTTGACTCAAATGCCTAATGAGCGAGACTTTGAGCAATTTTTCTGTCTGTATTGGAGGATTGCCGAATCTATCGATTAGCTCTTCCAATAAGTCATCCAAGTCATCTTCATCACGTATTCTAGATATTTTCTTGTAAATCTCTATTCTCAGATTTTCATTGCCTATGTACGAATTAGGAATATTACTTTCGTCTTTCAGTACAATTTTTACTTCTCGCTCGTTTATTTCATCAATATCTTCTGGAATCTCACCTTTCAACTTTTGAACTTCCTCGTCTATCAGTCTCCAGTACAATTCATAGCCGATATTATGAAGATGCCCAGATTGCTCACTTCCAAGCAAATTTCCTGCACCCCTAATTTCTAAGTCTCGCATAGCAACTTTGAATCCCGAACCTAATTCTGTAAAATCCCTTATTGCCATCAGTCGTTTTGTTGCAATTTCGGAAAGAACTTTATTCTTTTTGTACATTAAATAGGCGTATGCGATCTTATTGGACCGTCCCACACGACCTCGCAGTTGGTATAATTGCGACAAACCTAATCTGTCCGCATCCATGATAATTATTGTATTTGCATTTGGAATATCTATACCAGCCTCGATGATTGTAGTACATACTAAAACATTTGTATCGCCTTCAATAAAATCTAGCATTACATTTTCTAAGGAGTTTTCGTTCATTCTTCCATGTCCTACAGAGACATTCGCTTCGGGAACTAGTGATTTTATTTTATCCGCAACGGCAAATATTCCCGCAATTTTATTATGTAAAATAAAGACTTGTCCATCCCTATTTAACTCCCTTTTAACAATATCCTTTATCGCATTATAGTCTTCCTCTACGACATATGTTTGGACTGGGTATCTATCATGAGGAGGCTCTTCAATTAAACTAATATCCTTTACCCCTGACAATGACATATCGAGTGTTCGCGGAATTGGAGTAGCTGACAGATAAAGAACATCAACATTTTCCTTTAGTTGCTTGATTTTTTCTTTGTGTGCAACTCCGAATCTTTGCTCTTCATCGATAACTAACAGTCCTAAGTTATAAAAAGAAATGTCGTTTGACAATAGCATATGTGTTCCCACAATTAAATCAGCACTGCCCTTACTTATTTCATTTTTAGTTGCCGCTTGTTCCTTTTTCGTTCTAAATCTCGATAACATTTCGACATTAAATGGATATTTATTAAACCTCTTGTGTAATGTATGATAATGTTGATTAGCCAATATTGTCGTTGGCACTAATACAGCGCATTGTTTTCCCGAGGATAAACATTTGAAAATAGCTCTTGCCGCTACTTCTGTTTTTCCGTATCCGACATCTCCGCAAAGCAATCTATCCATTACAATAGGCTTTTGCATATCTTCTTTTATCTCTTCTATAGCTTTAAGTTGATCGTCTGTTTCTACGTGGTCAAAGTCATCCTCCATTTCTTTTTGCCAAATTGTATCTTCCTCGAAAGCGTACCCTTGGGCCATCTTCCTCTTTGCGAAAAGCTCAAGCAACTTAGCAGCCATTTCAGCAATAGCCACTTTAGCCCTTGCCTTCTTTTTCTGCCAATCACTTCCGGAGAGACTGCTTAATTTAGGATTTGATCCCTCTGAAGCAATATACTTTTGGAGCAAGTCCATTTTTTCTACAGGGACGTATAAACAATCTGTACCAGCATATTTAATTTTTAGATAGTCTTTTGTAATTTTCTCTACAGTCTGCTGCTCTACAGCTTCAAATCGTCCTATTCCATGATATTCATGGACGACATAATCACCTATTTTAATATCCGTAAAAGCTTGTATTTTACTCTTTTTTTCGCTTTTCCTGTTCGATTTTTTTCTGCTTGAACGAAATGATTTTGCTATATCATTTTCAGAAATATAGCACACTTTCATTTTAGTATATTCAAATCCTTTGGATAGTGATCCTATGTGAAAATAAATCCTCGGACTATCGATACTTAGCTCTAAGAATTCTTTTATATTACTAAGTTTATCTTTGGTATCCATAATAATATTAATATCAAATCCATCATGAATATAATTGTTCACTTCAGACTCAAATAGTTCTAAACTGCCATTAAATTTCATCACATCTTTGGCATCTATATTTCGAACACTTTGATATATTTCCATTCCTTCGATTTGTTTTTCGAAAGGAGTAAATACACACAATTTATCATATTTGTATATATTATAAAGGTTATTTTTCTCTACGTTCATTTTCCAGTCTGAAGGAATGACATAGCCGTCTTCCAATAACAATTGGAAATCTAGAGCCGCTGTTTTTTCTTCGGTTTCAACTATTTCTTCTACAGCTTGTGGATTTTCTATGAAAATAGTTGCTGATTCAATATAATTCCAAATATACT
>CAYJGJ010000035.1:6022-12359 GCA_964370025.1 uncultured Oscillospiraceae bacterium | reverse complement strand
ATGGCTAACAAAAAAAATCCGATTAGCATTGTCATTCCATTCCATGCCATAGAGTAATTGGAGCAAGTAGAAAACTTGTCGGTTATGCTGGCGGATTAGATATGAAGGAATCGCTCCTCAAAATGGAAAAAGCAAATGAGTGCAGTTAGAGATCTCTGCTTACTATTATCTAAGAGATTTCAATTGCTTCATTTCTGTCAATAGTCTGTCATATTCTGCGAAAATTGTATTATATACTTCCTCTACGGGTTGTGAGATCGTATCTAGCGTATTTTGTAATTCTATCTGATTTTCGCAAATCATTTTTACGAGTTGTGCATCTATTTGATTTTTATTAGCCATGTCTTTAAGTATTGAAGTTGTTTTTTCCCAGTTATAGTTTCCTTTGTAGCTCCTTTTACTTATAAGTGCACTAGTAATATCTGCGATCGCAACTATTCTCATTTCTACAGTAAGTTGATCTCCGCAGAGCCCTTTAGGATATCCAGTTCCATCAAGCTTTTCATGATGATTAACTGCATAGTCAATAATGTCTTGGTCAAACAATCCTTCTAATAGTTCTTCTGTGTATGAAGCATGGGTTCGCATAATAGTCATCTTATCAGTGTCAAGTTTTCCCTTAAACTCTAAAATCGACTCAGGTATAGCAATTTTTCCTACATCATGTAAAAGTGCACTGTAGTAAAGCTTTTCAAGCGTCTCCTCGGGCAAATTTAATTTTTCTCCTAGGAATACGCTTATGGTAGTAGTGTTAACAGAATGAAGCATTGTTACAGGGCTCTTGAATTCCATAGAATATATTATCATCTTTAGATATTTGATTAAGTCATCGGTTGTCAAATCTAACGATTCTACCATGTTCTCTGACCAAATTTTTGATTCTTCGGCGAACTTCTTGTCACTGATTTTGTTATTGTCTATCATATTTTTGAAAGCTAAAAGATACTTAGACTCAATGTGTTTACTTTTTGATATTGCGGAATAAGTGTTTTCAAAAGAGCCAGTTTTTATATACGCTACATCAATTTTGTCTGCTAAATTAATTAATTGAGAATATTCGGTAACGATTGGATCAATGTCGCGCATTAAGTAAATAGGAGTGTGGTGATATAGTACAGCTTCGCAATTATCGGTAATGGGAGTTAAATATTTTAAGAAAAGGTATCCATATACAGAATGTTCATCCGCATTAGCTGTTTCAAATTTGAGCAAATTGTTAATGTCTTCGGTTTTGTATGCTCCAATGTCATGAAAAATACTCATTAAGTATAGTGCAGAAGAGTTTATTATTTTGCTTTCACCTAGTTCGTCTACTAGTTTTGACGCGATGTATGCGACACGTTCGCCGTGGCTGATGAGTCGTTCATCAAAAAAACGTAAGGCTTTTGAGCATAAAAGTACGATTTTATTTCCGCATTTAATTGTTGACATATTGCATTGCTCCTTTATTCTTAACTTATTGATTTGTATTGCGTAGCGTCAATCTAGTACATTAATATATCACAATAAAGTAGCAATGTCATCAAAATGGAATTTATTTTGATTCAATCGTTTGTTGTATAATGCTTTCCATTATATCATACGTCATCATGCCAGGCAGATATCCAAATATGTTGCCGTCGGTATCAATCATGAAGGTGGTCGGATATGCTGAAATACCGTATTCTTTTTCGAGAAATCCTGAACTATCGAGTACTGTCGGATAGGTGTAGTCGTTTTCTTGAAGGAAGGAAATAACGTGTTCTTCGTTGCCTTCTTGCGTAAATGGATTGTCTTCGGATGATGGAGATGCTAATCCCAAGATAATTACATCTTCCTCGTTGTATCCGTAGTTTTCGTATAGTGTCTGAATATCGGGCATTTCTTCTCTACAAGGAGGACACCATGTCGCCCAGAAGTTTATAAATACAACTTTACCTTTGTAATCTGACAGTTTGTGTGTATTTCCGAATTGGTCTTCTAATTCGAAATCTATTGCTGCAATAGAGTCCGTGTTATCATTTTCTTGTGCATCATTTTCCTCATTTTGATCACTACTTTGTTGGGTATCACTGTTGGGCAATAATCCATCAAAAGTTGACAGATATCCAGTTATGTTATTCATGATACCGGTAAACATCATCAATCCCATTAGAATCATCAATATACCGCCAATTTTTACAGTGTGAGCTACCACAGAACGGTGTTTTTGAAATAGTTTTATGCATTGGGTTGTAAACAGTCCTACTAGCAAAAATGGAATTGTAAACCCTAAGGTGTATATAGCCATCAAGAAAATTCCTGTTGCCATGGAATTTGCGCTAGATATCATAATCAACACTGTTGAAAGTGCAGGACCTACACAAGGTGTCCAAGCAAAACTAAATACAAAGCCCATTGCTAACGCTGTGAAGGGGTTTATTTTCAATACATTAAGTTTGATTGGAAGTTTGATTTCTTTTCCTTTGAATGGTTTGTCAAATATTCCAAGTTGAACTAATCCGAGAATAATGACAAGTATTCCTCCAATTCTTGAAAATATCATTTGATGCTCATTGAAGAATGCTCCTACAGCTGAAAACCCAAGTCCCAGAAGAAAAAAGGCAAAGCTAACACCTACAATAAAACAAATTGTATTCAAGATTACTTTTTTTTGGCTAAAGTTTTTGCTACCATCTTCGTTAATGGAAATAGTCCCTCCAGATAAGTATCCCATATATAAGGGTATGATAGGTAAAACACATGGCGATAAAAAACTAAGTATCCCTTGTAAAAAGACTGTAATTACTGGAATCGTAACATCTAAATCAAAACCCATATTACTCATCTCCTTTCGTATCGAAATCCAAGAAATGAGTTGTAGTACTCTCTAGAATTTTGAGAAATAACTCAATTTCTTCTTTAGTATATTCTACTTGTAGTTTTTTAATTACAAAGTCATTTCTCGTTTTAAAAGCGTCCTGACAGGGGCAAAATTTCTCGACGGCATGAAGATATGATATTCTTTTATCCTTTTCACTCTGCTTTCTCACGACATAATTTTTGACTTCAAGCTCGTTCACTTTTTGCGTGACAGCAGTCGTTTTTACAGATAGAAGCTTTGAAATACTCGAAATTGTGTGTTTTCCCGATTCCTTGCAGATAATTTTTCGATAAAGCGAAGTGTTGTGACTCAAGTCCTTTTGTAGATTATTTTCGATCTTGATTTCTGCTAGAGAGGACGTATAGCATAAGTCATCTATTAGTTTAGAGAATTTTTCATTCATTTGCTTCTCCTATTGTTTTAGAGGAATTTTCTATCATCTATTTCACCATTTCCCTCGGACTAAATAGTTATAATGATTTTTCTAACGCTTGAGCAAGTTGATCTGGACATGAAGTATATCTTGCACCGCATTTTATTCCCTTAAATCTGTCAATGACTTCTGAGGCTTCCATTCCTTCAACGATTTTGCTGATTCCATGTAAATTCCCGGGACATCCTCCCAAGAAGTTTACTGATTTTATTTTGGTTCCATCTAGTTCAACAGTAATTTTCTTTGAGCATACGCCTTTAGTTTCAAATTCCATATTTTTCTCCTTTAATTAATTTGATAATCCGCACATAGTTTTATGTGGGATATAGAGGATGGGCTTGTCGCGTGAGTGCATTAAACCGCACACGATGCAAACATGCTCGTTGGTAATTATAGTTATATAATAATACTTATATAACTATAATTATTATACACGATATTATATACGAAGTAAAGAAAAAAATTATGATAATAGTTAATGCTATAAATATTATAGTTATTTACCACTTCTTCGCATTTTACTAGTCGCCGTATTATTCTATTATTGTAATAATTAATGGAGGTGATGATTATGAGACTGACGAAAGAATATTTAGGAATCTTTGATGCTACCATAGAGAATGGTGATCTAATTGTAGGGCAACCCAATACTATTAAATTAACCTACACGGTTGGAAAGTATGGAATTGATGATGGTGGGTATATTTGGTTTATACGACATGGAGTAACTGACTGGCAAGGAATGAATTTTACAAAGGAAGAAGCCCTTGGATATACTACAGTTAAGACCAATGCAAATGTTGAACTGTTTGTCGAATCTGTAGACACAGTTCGGCCATACGAAACTGGAATTCGAATCAGGGTAAAAGATGGTTGTTTAAAAGAAGGAGACAAAGTAGAGCTAACTTTAGGCGACACATCAAAAGGATCTTTGGGAATGGTTGTTCAGACTGTAGCAGAAAAAAATCATGTTATCTTTGCGGCAATTGACAGTGTTGGTAGTGGTCGATATGTAGATATTAATCAACCAGTATATTTTGAAGTGAAAAATGGGATGCCATCAGATTTTCATGTGACTCTTCCTTCTAATATTGAACCTAACGTAGAGGGAAAGATTCGAATACGTGTCTTAGATGCTTATGGTAACAGATGTGAGGATTTTGTAGGCGCTATATCGATTATCCCTTGGGAAGGATTGGAGATAGAAGAAAATGTTGAGTTTACAAAATACGATCTTGGGTGCAAGGAAATTCCTTTTGTTGCAAAGGAGATAGGTGTGTTTAGGTTATCTTGTTTTGTAAATGACTATGACATTGAATTTAGCAGTAATCCGTGCAAAGTGAAAGATTTTACGGGGAAAAAATTATATTGGGGTGATATGCATGGGCAAAATCTTTTAGGCTCGGGAATAGGAAGTATGGATGATGTTCTTACTTTTTCTAAGGATGTAGCAATGTTGGATTTTACTGGTTGGCAGGGAAATGATTTTGAGGTAAGTGATTGCAACTGGGATATAGTTAAAAAGGCAGTAAAAAAATACCATAAAGATGGCGAGTATGTAGTCTTTTTAGGCTATGAATGGTCAGGAATTACGGCTAATGGTGGCGATCACAATATATATTATAAAGGAGATGATGGAGAGATTCACAGATCATCACGTTGGTTGTGCAAAGAAGAAGGAGAAAGACTAGTCAAAGGACAAATTGATGACGGAAGCGATTGTAATCCAATAACAGAGCTATGGGATCGATTTGAAGGAAGAAATGATGTGTTGGCTATTCCTCACGTAGGTGGTAGATATGGTAATTTCGACTTTTTTAATCCGAAGTATACTCCTGCGATAGAAATGTACTCTCATCATGGGATTTTTGAGTGGTATATTGAAGATGCTATCAAAAAAGGTATGAAAGTGGGTTTTCTAGCAACAAGTGATGATCATACATCTAGAGTAGGGCTCTCATATCCAACAGGTTCTAACGAAAGCGATATTGGTGCAACTTTTGATGTGAGATCGGGTGTAACGGGACTTTATGCAAAAGAATTGACTAGAGATGGCATATGGGAAGCACTTAAAAAGCGTAGTTGTTATGCTGCTACTTCTAGTAGGATGATCCTTGAATATAGTTGCAACGGATATGAAATGGGAGAAGAATTTTATACGGAAGAAACTCCTAAATTAGATATTAATATTTATGGGAGTGCGCCATTGTCGCATATAGATATCTATAGAAATTTGGAAATGATTCACAGAGAATTTATAGGTGCGAAAAAAACTGAATCCAAAACAAAAGAGATAAAAATAGTTTGGAGTGGAGTAAGAACGAAGTTCAGAAAAAAATCTGTAACATGGGATGGAGCAATATATTTTAATGGCGCAGTTATACAAGAAGCGAAGGATTACTCTATCGATAATCCATTCGACGGAATTCAAGGTCAAAATAATCATATTATTTCATTCAAATCAAAAACGTCGGGTGATGAAGATGGCATGATAGTAAAAGTACTCCCAATAGAGGAGTGCGCAACGCTTAGTTTTACAAGTAAGCAGGGAACTTTTTCGTGTTGCTTGTCGGAAATAACTGAGGATGGTAAAATTTTTGATATGGGAGGATTGAATTGCAAGGTAGAAGTGTATTTGGTCGAAAGAGAAGAAAATCAATTTGATGGAGGTGTAGTTTTTGAGGATAAAAATGTTGAAAATGGCTTAAATAATTATTACATAAAAGCGTATCAGGCAGATGGGAATCGTTTGTGGAGTTCTCCAATATTTGTTAACTACAAAAATACAGGAGAGGGAAAGGAAAAATCATGAATAAACAATTAGGCAAAAAAGGGTTTGCAGAAAATATCTTTAATGCATACGTGCTAATATTTATAATAATAATCTTTGCGGCTTTGGCTACTTATCTAATACCATCAGGAGAATATGAACGTATAGTTAATGAAGCCGGCAAAACAGAAGTAGATCCATCGTCATTTCAATTTGTTGATGCTCCAAATTTGGACTTGATGGATATCTTCATGTCAGTCCCTAGTGGACTTCAAGCATCGGGCTCTATAAT
>CAYJGJ010000035.1:4499-6012 GCA_964370025.1 uncultured Oscillospiraceae bacterium | reverse complement strand
TGTTGCGGGCTCGTTTGAAGTATTAGGAAAAACCGGATTTACTACTGCATTTGTATATGCTACTATAAAGCGGTTTTCTTCGAAAGAAAAAATCCTCTTTCCATTAATCGTAATCGTGCTATCTTTTTTCGCAGCAACTATCGGAATGGCGGAGGAAGTGGTAATATTTGTACCATTACTACTGGCTTTGTCTAAATCGATGGGATATGATGAATTGCTAGCAGCTGGCCTGGCATATTGTGGAATAAGAGCCGGTCATATAACTGGGATGATGAATCCATTTAGTGTAGGTATCGCTCAGGGATTTGCTGAATTACCATTATATTCGGGTCTTTGGTATCGATCAATTTGGTTTGTTGTTACCATTGCCGTCACATCAATTATTTTGATTCGATATGCTCAAAAAATAAAGGCGGATCCAACCAAAAGCCTAATGTATGGATATAATAAAGATTGGGAAGATACTGATGTATCTGATATGGATAGTGTGAAAATGACGAAGTCACATAAACTGATGGGGCTTACTTTGATAGCAACCCTTGTATTTATGATGTATGGCGTAATGGAATATGGTTGGTTTTTAAATGAAATTGCTGTTATATTTATGATATTTGGAATTATAGTAGGATTCATGGCAAAATTTCAAGCATCAGATATTGCTGATTACTTTATGGTTGGTGCGAAAAGCGTAGTAGCAGGAGCTTTGATCATCGGTGTTGCAAGAGGGATTTTAGTTGTATTGGAAGAAGGACTGGTAATTGACACGATAGTATTTTATGCAACAAGTTTACTAGAAAATGTTCCTAAAGTTGTAGCTGCTAACGGAATGTATGTTTTCCAATGGTTATTAAACTGGATTATTCCTTCCGCTAGTGCTCAGGCCGCAACTACAATGCCAATTATGTTACCAATAGCAGATGTATTAGATATAAATCGTCAAGTAGCAGTTACCGCTTATCATTTTGGGGATGGCGTTACAAATCTAATAACACCTGCATGTGGACCTCTTATGACATGCATCGCGCTTGCTAAAGTGCCATTTATTAAATGGGCTAAATGGGTTATTCCTATGCTTGTTGCATGGACTATTATCGGATTTTTAGCTGTAACAGGAGCTCAAATCATCAATTTAGGACCGTTTTAATTAGAATAATCGAAAAAAAAGAAAAAATTATTACTTTTATATATAATGATATCCTAAAAAGGTGTATTATTATAGAATCAAATTATAGAGGGTTGTTATGTCAATATAGCAACCCATTTAAATATTATGACATAGAATAGTAATTTAGTTATAGGAGAAGGTATATAATGAAAGTTCTGTTGATCGGTCACCCAAAGAAATTGGGAAAAATGAACACGGTTTTGCAAGACAAAGGAAACGGTATAGACTTTTTTTTGGAGCATTTATCAACTGACGACGAGGAGTTCGCCTTTAATAAATTTATAGATATGGAAAAAAAAGCAGATATTATTATATTCTGTGGCATATACGATTATACGCTTTTTTCAA
>CAYJGJ010000035.1:0-4399 GCA_964370025.1 uncultured Oscillospiraceae bacterium | reverse complement strand
CGTAGGACACACGACAGAAAATTTTATGAGGCAAATTGCGGAAACTCATAAACAGAATATTATTTATAATAATTGTACACGTTGTGTAACATGTATGTCTCCAGTGTATGAAGAATTAAAAAAACTTTCTATACCTGTAGTATTAGTCAACAATACATATGAAAATATTGCGACTGAATATGACAGAATTATTAAGGAGTATTTTTTAGATTTAAAGCAAACACTGAATTTGGCAATTATTGAAATTGAAACAAGAGTTAATTTAACTGAAAACGTACTTCAAGAAGAAGTGAATATTATTCAGGAAAACGCTTCTATTTTGGAGAAAGTGTTTTTATTTGCAAATAGAATGCAAGCATCTGTTGATATGATTTCTTTGAATCACTTCGTAATTACAGCTACAAGAGCTAATCTTTCAAAAGAAACAGATAACTATATGAAGTTTTCGCTGCTAAGAGAAATGAAGCCCATGGCAAATTCTATAATGGGAATTGGTATTGGAATGGGAAAAAGTATGAGAGAAACTAAAAAACATGCTCAAATAGCCCTCCTGAAGAGCAATATGCATCAGGAGAGCGCTGTTTATATCGTATCAGAATCTCATAATATTGTTGGTCCTATTTCTTCGAGTAAAGCAGATGCATTTGTCTCAAAAGATGAATATTGCTTTGAAATAGCGAAAAAGACAGGTTTAAGTATTAATACAGTGGAAAAGTTGCTTCTAATTTACTACAGCAATAAAAATGAGCTTTATACAGTGTCGGCTCTTGCAAAAATATATGGGGTAACCGAAAAAACAATGTATAAAATTTTAAGCAAACTTGAGGATTTTCAATATGTAATACAAGTTAATCAAAAAATTCAAAGCAATACAGGCAGACCGAGTAGATGTTTTCAATTGAATTTTTTGAATTGATTTAGATCG
The DNA here is from genome assembly GCA_964370025.1 of uncultured Oscillospiraceae bacterium. Classification (GTDB taxonomy): domain Bacteria; phylum Bacillota; class Clostridia; order Peptostreptococcales; family Anaerovoracaceae; genus CAYJGJ01. Next base: position 3,474 of record CAYJGJ010000035.1, on the reverse strand, counting down.
GGCGAAAATATGATAATACTATATTTTTTCATCGCGCTTTTTTCTTCGATAATTGGAGCAATAAGTGGAATAGGTGGGGGAATCATTATAAAACCGATGATGGATGCAATCAGCGGTTTGGAAAACGAAGTGATTAATTTCATGTCAGCATCTACCGTGTTAGCCATGTCTTTTTCCTCATATTTTAGGGGTAGAAATTCAGAAACAGATATTGACATGAGGATTACTTTTCCACTTGCAATAGGAGGTGCTATCGGTGGATTGATCGGAAGCACAATTTTTTCTTTAATTTCAGGCAATATAATTCTTGTACAATCATTTTTGCTGTTTGCTTTAAATATAGGTGTTTTACTCTATACTCTCAACAAATCCCGTATCAAAACTTACAACGTAAATAATAAAATATATGCTATTCTAATAGGCATGAATCTGGGAATGGTGTCTTCATTCTTGGGAATTGGTGGTGGTCCAATGAATATAATGGTGTTGCATTTTTTCTTCACAATGAGTCCTAAAGTCATTGTGAAAAATTCACTTTTTATTATACTATTGTCTCAGATTACCAATATTGGTAACATGTTATTTACAATACCATTGAAAGACATCGACTCATTTTCGTTGATATTGATGATGCTAGGTGGGGTAGTAGGCGCTATTATTGGATCAAAGTTTTCTAAAAACATGAGTAATAAGAATGTTGACAGTTTTTTTATGATTGTTTTAGTAGGACTAATTGCACTGAATAGCTATAATATTTTAAACTTATTGTATTAACTATTTTATCTTACCTTCTCATACTAAAATGCGTTATTGACCGCTTTTTATTTCTATGCTAATATTGCATCAACTAAGAGTAACAGAGTCAATCATAAACACTGAATGTTGTTGTTTTAAACATAGAAGTCATTGATAACCGACATTGAGAGCAATAGTTCAGTAGAATTAAGTTCAAAAGTGCAATAACTATTAATAGTAAAATGATGATTAAACATGTTATATAAGGAGGAAGTGCCGTGGAATCTTTAATATTAGCAATAAATCCTGGGTCGACATCGACGAAGATAGGTCTCTACAAAAATGATGAGGAATTGTGGAATGAAAATATAGAGCATTCCGTAGAGGAATTGGAAAAGCATTCGAATATTATACAGCAACTAGCATGGAGAGAAAGTTGCGTAAATGAAATAATGATAAGTCATGGGAATTCATATGCTGAGCTATCTGCAGTAGTCGGACGGGGAGGGATAATGCCTCCGATTAAAGCAGGGGGTTACTTAGTAAATAATGATATGCTAGAGTTTTTTCTTAGTGTTGAGGAAGGATTCCATGCTTCTAATCTCGGCGCTCTAATTGCTAATAAGATTGCCGCTCCATTAGGAATTCCTGCATATATTTATGATGGAGTTTCTTCTGATGAAATGAAGGATATAGCTCGTATCACAGGCATGAAAGAGGTATATAGATATAGCATTTGTCACGTGCTGAATTCAAAAGCGATGTGCCGTAAGTCTGCAGAAAGTAAAGGAAAAAGATATGACGAAATGAATTTTGTTGTGGCTCATTTGGGTGGAGGTGTGACAGTAAGCGCGCATGAAAAAGGACGAATCATTGATTCTAATGCGGATGACGATGGCTGTTTTTCTCCCGAACGATCGGGCTCGGTTCCTCTTCGAGAAGTGATCGATCTATGCTATTCTGGGCAATTTACTCATAAAGAAATGTTAAAAAAACAGCGTGGAGCTGGTGGTTTAAAAGCTCTGTTGGGAACTCCTGATTGTCGTGAAATAGAAAAAAGAATTCATAATGGAGACAAAAATGCTGAACTTATATATGAGGCTTTCGCGTATCAAGTTTCAAAGGGAATTGGCTTAATGGCTGTCCCATTGGTAGGAAATATAGATGCTGTAATTTTGACAGGTGGAATTGCGCACTCAAAAATGTTAACAAGTTTAATAAAAAAATGGATATCTTTTCTTGGGAACATCGAAGTTCATCCTGGCGAAAATGAGATAGAATCTCTGGCATTAGGAGCTCTTCGAATATTGAAAGGTGAAGAAGATGTTAATGAATACGTGACACCTATTAACTTAGACGATAATTTGCGATAGCCGGAGTAATCTAGTAACCGGAGTAATCTAGTAACCGGAGTAATCTAGTAAGTTAGAAAATAAAGTGCATGGATACTAAAAAGCAAGGAAAAGAATATGATATACCACAACTTCGAGTCGATGATTTTAAAAATGAAGAAATCTGAAGGGCGAAAAAAAATGGTTGTTGCAGTGGCAGAGGATTATAATACTTTAGAAGCAGTTATAGAAGCTACAAACGATAATATCATTGACCCGATTTTTGTCGGGGATGAAAAAGTAATAACCAATATACTGTCAGAGTTAAATTATCAGGCGGTTGAAAATTCGATCTGCGACGAATCAAACCCAGCCAAAGCGTGTGAGAAGGCCGTTTCTCTCGTTAGGAATGGAACAGCTGACTTTTTAATGAAAGGGAAAGTAGACACTAATGTTATTTTAAAAGCTGTAGTAGACAAGGAAAAGGGGTTGCAAAAAGGCGACATAATGTCACATTTTGCTATTTTTGAAGTTCCTACATATCATAAGCTTTTGGTTTGTGTCGATGGTGGTATGGTGCCATATCCTACGCTTGAAGAGAAAAAGAACATTATTGATAACACTGTAAGTACTCTTCATCGCCTAGGGTATGATAATCCTAAAATAGGAGTCCTCGCGTGCGTTGAAAAAGTTAATCCGCATATGCCTGAAACTGTCGAAGGAGAGCAGTTAAAAGAGATGAATAAAAGCGGTACAATTAAAGGATGTATAGTCGAGGGACCTATTTCATATGACTGTGCGGTTGACTCCGAAATTGCTGCCTACAAAAATTACAAAAGCCCTGTGGCAGGCGATGTGGATGTGCTATTGGCGCCTAACATTCACGCAGGAAACATAATAGGAAAAATGTTGCAATGCACGTGCAAGGCAAAAATGGCAGGATTCATAGTTGGTGCTAAATGTCCCATTGCAATGATTTCAAGAGCAGCTTCTGCGGAAGAAAAGTATTTATCTATTGTAGTTGCGGCTTCTTCATGTTAGTTTTCCTAACTGTATTTTAAAGATTCAATGTGCACCATAATAACAGAAGATTTTTCTCCGCAAACATGCATATAGGCAAAAATATTTGACATTTGCGACAAATAAGTGTATAATTATGAACAGTTGATGAACGTGTGGTATGCAACTTGTGTTTATATTGTGTGTTCAAAATCAAAATAGTCTAGTTTATTATTATTGAAGGAGGATTTAGTATGAAAAAACTATTAATTACTATTTTATCATTAGTATTAGTCCTTGGATTAGCTACTTCTTGTGGCGGTTCAGACACAAGCTCAGAAGGTCCAATCGAAATTACGATTGCACATACTGACTCAGATCAAAGATCTACTCACTTATGGGCAGTAGA
>CAYJGJ010000034.1:0-13289 GCA_964370025.1 uncultured Oscillospiraceae bacterium | reverse complement strand
AGATTGGTTCATAAAAGAACAGGCGGAAGAAGAAGACACTGCGTCGAATATGATTAGAAAATTTGAGTTGTTCGGAGGAGATCCTAAAGGATTATATGCATTAGATGCTGAATTTGCGGGAAGATCATACACTCCATCTGCGCCTGTTCTGTAGTAGTATTGAATGGAATTACGAATCCGAATAGTTAGACTTTTTAGCGAAGTAGTGAAACATGATATATATATCTTTTACTGGATAATACAGTAAAGAAAGTAAATATCAATACTGCTTCGCTATTTTTAATTAAGTGATATTGAATCACTTTGATTTTCCGTTTTTTAATAGCAATATAACACTCAAAATCATTGCGAACAGTATTAAATAGACGAATGCGGATGTTCTTTATACGCAACATGATGCAATATATACTTGACATAATGCAATGTATGCTATATAATATGTGTACAAGGAGGTCTTCATGAAAAATAAAAAAATAAAAATAGCACGAATAGAATGTGATATGAAGCAAGAAGATTTAGCGAAAGCGGTTGGTGTCACAAGGCAAACTATTGGGTTGATTGAATCGGGTAACTATAACCCTACATTAAATTTATGTGTAGCTATTTGTAAGGCACTTGGTAAAACATTAAACGACTTGTTTTGGGAGGAATAATTATGAAAAATGGAATAAGTGATGAGAGAGTGATCTTCTCTAAAAGAAAAATTCAAAGTGATGGGTTTATAATTGTGTGGTTTGTGCTTCTAGTGTCTACACTTGTGCAGCAGCATTTAGGTGCGCCTATTTCACAGTATATCGTAGAAGTAGTTGTTTTTATATCTATGAGTATATATTTACTAGTTTTTAATTTTGTTAAAGGTAACGAAATGTATCCTGCAATTAACAAAAAAAGTAATATATTAGTTTTAATCCAAAGCGTTTTTACAGGACTTGTAATATCGGTCATAAATACTATTCAAAATTATATGGAGTATGGGGATATAGTGCAAGACTCGATTTCAACACATGTTATTTCGGTTGCAGTTATAAGTTTCATCAGTGGGACTATTGGAACATTTATTGTACTAAAAATATTAGCTTATTTAAATAATCAAAAGCAAAAGAAAATAATTAGCGGGTTGGATGCTGAAGAATAAATATTAATTTGCCATGTGCATGCAAGCGTTACAGAATGCAACGAGGCGATGGGTTTGCTAAATTGATGATGATAAGATAGGGATGGGGAATAGGAATGAGACGATTACATATAGAAGGTATGACGATTGATTGGAGCAAAATGTCACACCATAGTTATCTGAATGAGGTTTTAGCAATAAAAAATATTGAGAACTTAATTTTTGATTGTCCTATTACATTTTTTTGTGGTGAAAACGGTACAGGAAAGTCCACCTTATTAGAAGCGATAGCCGTAAACTATGGCTTTAATCCTGAGGGTGGGTCTTTAAATTACCGTTTTTCAACATTTGATTCGCATTCTGGATTATGTGATGCTATCCGCTTGACAAAAGGAGTAGGCAAGAAAAAATATGGATATTTTTTGAGGGCTGAGAGCTTTTATAATGTAGCGAGCAAAGAACTGGAATATGCGGAGTTTCCGCAAGCTTCAATGAAACTACATGAGAAGTCACATGGGGAGAGTTTTTTAGCGATTGTTCAAGAAATGTTTTCTTCGGAGGGGATTTTTATACTGGACGAACCTGAATCAGCGATTTCTCCTCAAAGGCAGCTGGCATTGATGATAGAAATACAAAAACTCGCTAAGTCAGGTGCACAATTTATTATTGCGACACATTCTCCGATTTTGCTGGGGACACCGGGGGCAGATATATGGTCTTTTGATGAAAATATTATTTCTAAAATTGATTACACTCAAACAGAAAGTTATATTGTAACAGAACTATTTATAAATAATAGAGAATTATTATTGAGAAATTTGTTAGATGAATAAATAATATTATATTTATAATAAATAAATAAATTAGGCACTTATAAGGGGCTTCAGGAATATAATTTATTTATCGCATGTATGCCGTAATCGATACTCTTCTCCCTATTTCTTCTAGCCTTTTGTAGATATTTTGTCGATAATGATGTATAATATAATAAGGAAAACTATTTTTACATAATTCATCAAAGGTGACAAGATATGTTAGAATATAATCTATTATCAGAATATACTTCGTTGTTTATTCTAACGGCTGTAATATTCAGTTTCAGACGAGATTACGAGTCAAGAACTTTAAGATATAAATATTTAAAGGCTATGTATTACTCAGCCTATATTAATGTTGTTCTTACAATACTTTCAACTCTAACTACAACTACATTTGCACCTTACTCCACTTACTTTCTATCATATACTCTGATGCTTTTGTATTACGCTTTTTTGCCGTGTTTGCCGGCTATGTCTATTTTTTATTCAATTACACTAACGGATTTCAATTCAAGTGAAAAAGATCATTATAAAAAGCTATTGCCATACGCTTTGCCATATTTTATATACTTAGTAATTGTGTTTTCGAATTTGTTTACAGATAGTATATTTACAATTGATGAAAATCTTCATTATTTTAGAGGGGCTTTGTATCAAGCGCCGTTTGTTGTAAATGCGTTTTATTTACTAATGTTGCTATATCTTGCAATAAAAAATTCCAAGAGTGTTTATAGAGAAATAATGAAAGTGTTGAGCAGTTCTTTTGTTTTTGCATCGATTATTTTTATTATGCAGCTTTTTTGGGACGATGTCATTCTTACGGGTACAGTCTACACAGTATGTGTTTTAATAGTACATCTGTATATTCAAAACGTACGAAAATCCGCGGACCATTTGACAGGTACTAATAATCGGATTGCGTTAACCCACAAAATAAATGAAAGAATAAAAAATAGTGTCGACTTTTCGCTTTACATTATTAGCTTGCGTAATTTTAAAAGTGTGAATGAAAGATATGGTCTTGAAACTGGCGATAGATTACTAAGAATTGTTTCTGAAAATTTGATAAGGAATTTTTCGATACAAAACATCTATAGATATAGTGGCGACGAGTTTGCGATTCTTTCAAAAGATATGAGTGAGGAATTTTCTAGCGAGGTAAATGAAGTTGTTGAATTATTGAATCAACCTATTTCAATAGATGGGTTTGATGTAATTATTGAATTAATTTTGATCAGAGTTGATTATCCTACTTTTTCGCAAAACTCTAAGGATTTAATTTCAGCTGCAGATTATTCAGTACGTACATTAAAGGAAGAACAAGGCGGAGCTAAATATTTGTATGATATTTCAATTATTCACAATATGTCTGAAAAGAATTTAATGACGCAAAAAATTAAAGATGCTCTAATTAACAATGATTTTGTAGTACATTATCAACCAATTTTTTCTAACGATAAGAATATGTTTTCACAAGCCGAAGCCTTAGTGAGGATGCATGATAACGATAAGTTATTATATCCAAACAGCTTTATTGAATTAGCCGAAAAAACAGGACTAATTACCAAGATTACCTATGAGGTATTAGAAATTGTTTGTAGAGATTTAAGAAACATGTTAGACAAGAATATTTTAAGTCCGCATTTCGAATCTATTTCAGTTAATTTCCCATACTATCAATTTGCAATCCCGAATATGGTCGAAGATGTTGTAGCAATCCTTTCTAAATATGATATACCGTCTTCTATGATTAAGATCGAAATCACCGAGAGAGTTCTTATTTCAGACAGCTTTAATATAAAAAATATTATGAAAGAGATGCAAGAAATAGGATTTGTTTTTGAGCTAGATGATTTTGGAATTGAATATTCAAATTTAAGTGTATTATTGGACTTACCTCTTGATATAGTAAAAATTGACAGAAGTCTTTTGCTTGCTGCAACTAAATCAATAGAAAATAGAAAATTCTTTGAACATATTATTTTAGGAATTAAATCAATTAATAAAAAATCTATTGTAGAAGGAATTGAAGAATTGGATCAAAAAGACTTATGTGTTTCTTGCAAATGCAATTACCTTCAGGGATACTTTTATTCGAAACCGGTTGCTCTCAATGATTTTATTGAGTTTATAGAATTAAATAACAAGTAGAAAAAAAATATCTTTTTCTTGATATCCGAGATTAAATATTACAATATCATAAAATTGATACATAATAAACTTGCAGCTAAATAGTGAGGTGAATTATAGATGAATAAAAATAAAATTGTAATATATCCTAACGAAGTGGATATGGATAATTTAATAAAAGAAAAAAATTTAAAGATTATTTATCTAGCAGGCGGTTGCTTTTGGGGTGTAGAAGAATTCATGTCGAGGCTTGCAGGGGTATATGATGTTTCATCCGGGTACGCAAACGGTAAAACAAGTAGTCCTACTTACGAAGAAGTATGTAATAGCGATACGGGATATGCTGAGACGGTTAAGGTTATTTATGATCCGAAGCAAATACTGTTAGAGAAAGTGCTAGAAGAATTTTTTACTATTATTGATCCTACTAGTTTGAATAAGCAAGGAAATGATGTCGGTACTCAATACAGAACAGGGATTTATTACACCGATGATGCGGAAAAGCAAGTTATAGATGAAGCATTGAAAAGACTCCAACTTGAATATGATAATACGCTTGTAGTAGAATCGCTTCCGCTGTCAAATTATTATCCAGCAGAAGAGTACCATCAAGACTATTTATCAAAAAATAAGAATGGATATTGTCATATAAATTTGGGACTAGCTACACGAGGAGTTTTCATTCGCAAAGAAGACTATCCTGTTCCAGATATTGCAATTGTTAAATCTTCACTTACGGATCTTCAATATGATGTAACGATAAACAATGCCACAGAACGCTCTTTTACAAGCGACTTAAACGATAATTACGAAGTCGGTATTTATGTGGATATAGTGACTGGCGAACCTCTATTCCTATCTACTGACAAGTATAACTCGGGTACAGGTTGGCCAAGTTTTACAAAACCGATTGCTTCTGATGTATTAGTCGCCGATGTTGACAATGGTAGTCTACTTTATGGAGTCGAAGTGAAGAGCCGTTCGGGACTTAATCACCTAGGCCATTACTTTAACGACGGCCCGATCGAAACGGGGGGACTTAGATACTGCATCAATGGAGCTGCCTTGAGATTTGTACCATTTGGCTCAATGGTACAAGAGGGCTACGCATACTTGCAGCATCTAATTATAAAAGATGATTCAATTATTTATAAGAAAAAGTAGTTAGAAAATTAACCTTGTGCTAATATGAATTTGCAATTTTGCGGAGCAAGGATATTAATAAAAGAATCTGCGAAAATTGGAGGTTGTATAAATGCTTGAAAATCGCAAATCAATTATAATAAATAAATTAAAAATTTCTGAGGACCCGCTCAGCGCAAGTGAACTCGGAAAAATGTTGTCAGTTAGTAGGCAAGTAATTGTAAATGATATTGCTCTGCTTCGTGCACGGGGAGAAAATATAATTGCAACCCCAAAAGGGTATATAATCGATAAGAAAGATGAATCACGATATTTGATTGCATGTAAACATAACAAAGAAGATGTCGCAAAAGAATTATTTGCGATCGTTGAATGTGGTTGTGGGATTGTAGATGTAGTAATAGAACATGAAGTATATGGCCAGATTTCTGCAAATCTTAGTATCTATACTAACAAAGATGTTTTGCAGTTTATTGAAAGATTAGAACGAAGTGATTTTAAACCCTTGTGCACCCTTGCTGATAATTATCATTTTCATACATTATACTGTCCAACCCCCTATCACTTTGAAGAAGTTAAAAGAACTTTGCAAAAATTAGATTTAGCTATTTAAATATATTTGTTGAGTAGTTTTCATTCTTGTGGTAGCATATACAGGTGTCATGACACATAGATTGCTTAATTAGAAAGGAAATGGAAACAAAATGTTAGGAGTAGCTTTATTATTTGTCGGAATTACCCTTATTTCAAATGGATGTTTAATATTACAAAAAACAAATCCTAAAAGTATCGCAGTTATGAACATTATTACTGCAATTGTTTTAGTAATTGGAAATTTTATTTCGTTGGGGCAAGCGGAAACAATGATGGATTATTGTAACGCAGGAGGGGGATTTTTATTTGGATTTACCTATGCAATAATAGCTTGCAATTTGTTGTTTGATTTAGACCCAAAAGCCAACGGATGGTATTCTTTAATGGTTGCAATATTTGCGATTGTTATGGGAATAAATTCTGTAAATGGAACCGCGTACAATTACGCATATTTATGGTTTGCTTGGTCAGTTTTATGGGCCGCTACATTTGTTGAATCTATACTCAAAAAGCCACTTGGAAAAATTATCCCTTGGCTTTGCATTGCAGAGGGCATATTTGCCGCTTTCATACCTGCAATAATGATGTTTTTCGAAATTTGGTAGATTGTTGAAATTATATATTATTCCCCCTAAGGATTATACAAAAGCCAGGCAGAGAGTAATCTCTAGCTGGCTTTTTAACTTTAAATATTCGTATAACCCATCAAATGAGTATCAACTTCTTTTGCACACTTGATGCCATCGGCAATAGCCCAAACAACGAGCGATTGCCCACGTTTTATGTCTCCGCAAGCAAAAACATTTTCCAGACTCGTTTGAAAAGATGAATCCCCCTTATTAGGAATCGTGAATCCATCAACGAAGTATTCTTCATACCCCGTGAATCCAGCGGCGATTAGTAGTAAGTCCGCCGGAAGGGTTTGTTCTGTTCCTTCAATTTGCGTTAGTTTTCCATCCTTAAATTCAACTTGTACAGTTATAACAGCACATAGCTTGCCATCATCAACACAAAGTTCTTTAATCGTAGTATTATACACTCGCGGGTCGTTTCCATAAATTTCTACTGCTTCTTGTTGACCGTAATCTGTTAGACAGACTTTAGGCCATTCAGGCCAAGGATTGGATGCGAGTCGCTCTAGTGGTGCTTGTGGCATCATCTCTATTTGGACTACACTTTTTGCACCGTGTCGTATTGACGTGCCTAGACAATCGTTTCCGGTATCACCACCTCCCAACACTATTACATCTTTATCTTTCGCAGTAATAAAAGTATCTTCTTTTAATCCATTTTCAAGCAGTGCTTTTGTGGTGCTTGTCAAAAAATCCACCGCAAAGTGTATTCCTTTGGCATTGCGATTTTCGAGTTGAATATCTCTTGCTTTTTTTGCTCCACAGCATAATACAACTACATCGAAATCAACTTGTAAATCTGTAATTTGCAAGTTATTTCCCAAATCACTGTTTGATATAAAATTTACACCTTCGCATTGCATTAATTCTATGCGTCGCTTGATGATGTTTTTGTCTAGTTTCATATTAGGAATTCCGTACATCAATAATCCACCGAATCGGTCATCTCTTTCAAAAACTGTTACATTATGCCCGCGCTTGTTTAACTTGTCGGCAACAGCAAGACCAGCTGGCCCGGAACCAATCACTGCCACTTTTTTATTGCTACGCACAGTAGGTATTCGAGGTTTCATATCACCGTTTGTAAATCCTTGTTCAATTAAGAAAAGTTCATTATCTTTTACCGTGACAGCATCTCCATCCATCCCATTAATACAGGCTTTTTCGCAAAGCGCAGGACATACTCGACCAGTAAATTCCGGAAAACAACTTGTTTTTAGCAGACGATGAAGACCATGAGAATAGTTCCCTGCATAAATTTCATCGTTCCATTCAGGTATTAAGTTGTGTAAAGGACATCCTGTGACCATTCCTGCAAGTTCAATCGCAGAGCCGCAAAAAGGAACCCCGCAGTTCATGCAACGAGCCGCTTGCTTTTTTCTTTCTTTTTCTTCGTGTATTTGATAAAATTCATCAAAATTCTTGATTCGTGTTTTAACCGATATTTTTTGGTTTGTGTTTCTTTCAAATTCCAAAAATCCACTTGCTTTACCCATTGTGATGTCCCTCCTCGCTGTTTTTAAGTGATAATGTAAATGCTTCCATGACAGCACGCTCATGAGAAAATCCTTTTTTCTCAAAAGCGGAAATGGCATTTAACATTTTTTCATAATCGTTTGGTACTATCTTTTTGAAGCTCGGTAAATATTCATCGAAATTGTCCAAGATACGTTTGCTCAGATTAGATCCTGTTTCTTCTAAGTGTTTACTAATTAGAGATTGTAACTCATCTATATCATTTCGATCGTGTATCTCGTACATGCTGACGAATTCTTTATTTAGCTTGAGATATAAATCACGTTTAGTATCTAAGACATATGCGATTCCACCGCTCATGCCTGCAGCAAAGTTTTTTCCTGTTTCACCTAGTATAACAGCTATGCCACCTGTCATGTATTCGAGACCATGGTCGCCACACCCTTCAGCTACGACTGTTGCACCAGAATTTCTCACCATAAATCTCTCACCGGCTACACCATTAATATAACTTTCGCCTGAAGTCGCCCCATAAAATGCTACGTTGCCGATTATAGTATTTTCTTCCGCTTTAAATTTACTAGCTCTTGGCGGATAAACGACTATTTTTCCACCGGATAGTCCCTTGCCAATGTAGTCATTAGAATCGCCCTCGAGACGCATAGTCATTCCTTTCGGAATAAATGCTCCGAAAGATTGTCCTACGCCACCCATGCAGTCTACTATATAAGTATCACTATCAAGGCATGTGCCATAGCGTGTAGTAATTTCTGATCCTAGTATTGTGCCTAAAGTGCGGTCAGTGCTGCAAACCCTGATCTTCTCACTGTGTTTTTCTCCTTTTTTGAGCGCTTTTTCAAACTTCTTAAGTAGAACATTTTCGTCCAATGTTTCATGTAATTTGAAATCAAATAGTTTAGAATTATCGAAAGTTTTATCGGGAATCTGTGAATATGTGCTGTCGATGACTTTGCCCATGTTTACAAGTTCTGCGCGCTTTGTAGTTTTGTATTCTTTTACTTTAATCAGATCGCTTCTACCTGTCAGTTCTTTGAGGGTGCGTATGCCTAGTTTTGCCATTATTTCGCGCAATTCTTCTGCTATATAAAGCATAAAGTTCATAACAGATTCCGGTTTACCTTTAAACCGTGCACGTAGTGCTTCATTTTGCGTAGCAATTCCAACGGGACAAGTGTCTAGATTACAAACTCTCATCATCAAACATCCCATAGTTACTAGAGGGGCTGTGGCGAAACCAAATTCCTCGGCGCCTAACAGCGCTGCTATTGCAACATCACGACCGCTCATAAGTTTTCCGTCAGTTTCGAGTGTGACGGAAGAACGTAATCCATTCTGTATTAGAGTTTGATGCGCTTCAGCAAGCCCCAATTCCCATGGCAACCCCGCATCTAAAATAGAACTTATCGGTGCTGCTCCAGTTCCTCCATCATATCCCGAAATCAGTATTACTGCTGCACCAGCTTTCGCAACTCCGGCAGCGATTGTTCCTACTCCTGCTTCAGATACGAGTTTAACTGAAATACGTGCCTTTCTGTTAGAGTTTTTTAGGTCATATATGAGTTGCGCCAAGTCTTCAATGGAATAAATATCGTGATGTGGAGGAGGGGAAATCAAACTTACACCTGCTGTAGAGTGGCGTGTTTTAGCTATCCACGGATAACCCTTAGCACCGGGCAGATGTCCACCTTCACCTGGTTTTGCACCCTGCGCCATTTTTATTTGTATCTCTTGGGCACTTAGCAAGTATTCACTAGTGACCCCGAACCGTCCAGAGGCAACTTGTTTAATAGCACTGCCACGTTCTGTATTTAGACGATCTGGTTCCTCACCACCTTCGCCAGAGTTAGATTTTCCACCAAGCCGATTCATTGCAATTGCCATGCACTCATGTGCTTCTTTTGATATAGAACCGTAGGACATTGCGCCTGTTTTGAATTTTTTTACAATTTCGCTTGCGGGTTCTACTTCATCGAGGGATATTTCTCGAGTGTTATTAAAATCAAACTCAAGTAGACCACGTAACGTGTGCGGATTGTTTATGTCATCAACCATCGTAGTATATTCTTTGAAACGTTTATAGTCGCTATTTTGTGTAGCTTGTTGCAACGCAATAATTATCTCGGGGCTATATAGATGATCTTCTTTATCTTCTCCATTGCGGAGTTTCAAGTATCCTATGCTGTCGAGGCTTGTGTTGACTCCAAGTCCCAAAGGATCGAATGCTTTCGAATGGCGGAATTCTACGCCCTCGCCTATTTCATCAAGACCTATTCCTTCGATACGGCTAACAGTGTTTGTAAAATACTTGTCGATTACTTCCTTATTAATACCAACAGCTTCAAAGATTTGTGCTGATTGATAAGATTGTAAAACTGAAATACCCATCTTTGCCGATACTTTGGTGATACCATGCAATACGGCATAGTTATAATCGTTTATTGCCGTGTGGGAATCTTTGTCAAGTATTTTTAGTTTTATCAGTTCATCTATGCATTCGTGTGCAAGGTATGGATTAATTGCCCGAGCTCCATAACCTAGAAGTGTCGCAAACTGATGCACATCACGAGGCTCTCCACTTTCTAGTATTATTGAAATTGCTGTGCGTTTTTTCGTTTTGATTAAATATTGTTCCATTGCCGATACTGCAAGCAAAGATGGAATGGCGACGTGATTTTCATCTACGCCTCTATCAGATAAAATCAGTATATTGGCTCCATTCTTATACGCTTTGTCACATGATACAAATAGTTTATCAAGCGCATTTTCCAGTGACGTGTTTTTGTAGTAAAGAAGCGAAATAGTCTGGGTGCGAAAGCCATCTATGTTTAGTGACTTAATCTTTGCTAAGTCTGTACCCGTTAATATAGGATTCAGAACTTCCAGCACTTTGCAGTTTTCCGCACTATCGTGCAAAAGATTTCCGTCTGATCCAATGTAGACGGTAGTGTCGGTCACAATTTCCTCGCGCAAAGAATCTAGGGGAGGATTGGTAACTTGTGCAAAAAGTTGTTTAAAGTATCTAAACAATGGCTGATGTTTGTCCGAAAGCACGGCTAGAGGAATATCTGCACCCATAGAGATAATCGGCTCTCCTCCATTTTTTGCCATTGGTAAGATGCTTCCTTTTACGTCCTCGTAGGTGTATCCAAATACTTTATATAATCTATCTCTTTGTGAATTGGAGTGAGTCTCTATTTTTTTGTTTGGTATTTTTAATTCGCGTAGTTTTAATAGATTTCTATCTAACCATTCCCCATAAGGTTTTTGTTTCGCGTAAGTGCTTTTACATTCTTCATCAGAGATTATTCGTTTAGCGACTGTGTCAACCAAAAGCATTTTGCCAGGTTGCAGGCGTGATTTTTTTATAATTCTCGCTGGGTCTATATTTAGCACACCGACTTCTGATGATAGAATTAGAGTGTTGTCACTAGTTACATAATAACGAGACGGGCGCAATCCGTTGCGGTCTAAGACTGCCCCCATAACATCTCCATCGGAAAATAAAATAGCAGCAGGACCATCCCAAGGTTCCATCATAGTTGCATAGTAATGATAAAAATCTTTTTTATTTCTATCCATGTATGGATCATTTTTCCAAGGTTCCGGGATAGTCATCATGACAGCAAGCGGTAAGTCTACGCCGTTCATGTATAAAAATTCTAGTGTATTGTCGAGCATAGCAGAGTCTGATCCATTGGTATCGATTACGGGAAAAACTTTATGTATATCGTCGGAAAGTACATCTGATTGCAGTGTCTCCTCGCGTGCAAGCATACGATCAGCGTTTCCGCGTATAGTGTTTATTTCTCCGTTATGTAAAATAATACGGTTAGGGTGAGCACGCTCCCAGCTAGGATTGGTGTTAGTCGAAAAACGTGAGTGAACCATGGCAATAGCACTGGTATAATTTTTATCTTGTAAATCTTGATAAAATTGTCGTAGTTGTTCAACTAAAAACATTCCTTTGTACACAATAGTTCTCGAAGAAAGGCTACATACGTAGCAACTGGTAGCGGAATGTTCAAACTCTCTACGCAAAACATAGAGCTTGCGATCAAAGTCTATTCCTTTGTTTATGCTTTCTGGTCGTTTTACAAAAACCTGTTCTATTTGTGGCATTTGGTCGAATGCTTTTTTGCCTAAAATTTCGGGATTAGTAGGTGCTTTTCTCCAGCCAAGACAAACAAGCCCTTCTTTTTCAGCGATAAGTTCAAATAGTTTTTTTGTTTGATTTCTTTTTAGTCTATCTGTTGGCAAAAAGAACATGCCTATTCCATAGTCTCGTTCAGAACCAATATCAAAACCTAAATCCTGCTTTTTAAAAAAATTGTGGGATATTTGCAATAGTACACCAACACCATCGCCAACTTCCCCCAAAGCATCCTTTCCGGCACGGTGCTCCAGTTTCTCAACAATTTCGAGCGCATCAGATACAACTTGGTGCGTTTTCGTTCCATCTATAGAAACTACCGCTCCTATTCCGCATGCGTCATGCTCAAAACTTGGGTCATACAGATTTTTGATTTTATCAAAATTTGTAGTTGTGTTTAAATCTAGAGTATGTTGTAATTGATTTCCGTTTTTCTGTTTCATGATTTGTACCTCAGTAAAATTGTTATTACTATAAAGTGAAATGATATTGCACTTTGTAGTAAAAATAAAAAAGGCGAAGTATCAGCTTTAGGGGAAGACCCTAAGTAATGCCCGATTGTTAGGCATTAGCTAATACGACGCCTTTGTCGTTTTTATTATGATTGAATATATTAGTTTAAGTTATATCATCTATGAAAATAAAAATCAAGAAAAAAATGTCAATCACAAATAAAATTAAAAAAGAAGTTGACAAGACGCAGCCAATATTGTATTATTGTATTAATGTACTAGTACAACAGTCGAGTATAGAACGGAGGTAACATGTGAGCTGGAATTTTGATGAAGACCGGCCTATCTTTTTACAAATAGCTGAAGAGATAGCGGGAAACATAGTTAGTGGAAAATATGCGCTTGGTGAAAAACTTCCCACTGTGAGGGATTTTGCTCTGCAAGCAAGTGTTAACCCCAATACTATGCAAAGGGCACTGATGGAAGTGGAGCAAAAAGGCCTTATTACGTCGCGTCGAGGTGACGGAAGATATGTGACGAATGATAATGAGCTTATTAAGAGCATGGGTAGCAGAAGACTTGTAGAGGCAAGCGAGGATTTTGTCAGTTCGATGCTTGGACTCGGATTTACAAAGGATGAAATATTAATACAAGTTGAACAAAAATTAAAAGGAGGCAATTAATGGAGCCATTGATAAAATGTCAGAATTTGACTAAACGATATAAAAATAATATGGCACTCAATAATTTTAATTTTGA
>CAYJGJ010000033.1:11761-13326 GCA_964370025.1 uncultured Oscillospiraceae bacterium | reverse complement strand
TAATTATCTTCATTATATAATATTTTTATATTTCTCCGGTAATTACTACCCTGATTCATTACGCATTATTTACGATGTTTATCTTTTCATCACAGCTTGCACGCAAATATCTGCAATCCCAACATTGCATCCATTTTCCCACTTTTCATCTTGTACTCTATGTCATACAACATAACAAGTAGCTTCTGTATTTTCGTAATTTCAAGATTAACTAAATATTTCGCATTTGCATCAATCCTACCATCGGCAACCTTGAGTATGTTTTTCATTTCTTCTCTCGACCTTTTTTCATTCGTCAATTCCTTCAACTTCAATATAAATTCAATATTTGCGATCAAACCTGAAACGATATTGGTCATCTTTACTCCTCTCATATTGTGTAGCAGTTCGATTACCTTCGTTCTGTCTTTAGAATATATTGAATTAATCAAATTAAATATATATTTATTCTCATATCCTAGTATCGTCTCCTCTAAATCTACGGAGGTGATTGAAATTGGAGTTGGTCTTTTTGTGCTGTTTGACATCGCATAGGCGACGAGTTTTTTTATATCATTTTCTAATTGAAATAAATTGTAATCAGATTCTTTCGTATAATATCCCGTCATTTCTATTAGATCATTAAGGGTTGACCTATCTATTTTTAAAGATGATTGCCTTATCTTCTTTTCTATAAATGATGATAAATCATTTCGCTCCAATTTTCCGAAAGTGTAGACTGGAACTATTTCTTTTATGTCTTTAATCCATTTAATCCTCTTGTCGATTTTGGCAATTGATAACACGATCATTACACCTGGATTTTCTAATTTAGCATTAGTAAGAATCAACTCAACTTCTTCTTTATGTGATTTGGTATAGTCCGCGTCGGTGAGCAGTTTGGAGTCTTTGATCCATATTACTTTTTTTTCCGACATCATAGAATACGAATCAATGGATGATATTATATCTATTTCACTTCGAGATGCTGCATCTATTTCGATATAATCGATTTCTTCAAATCCCGCAGATATATACTTTTTCTTCAAAGAATTCACATACCATTTAATCAAATACTCTTCCTCGCCCTCGATTAATATGACATCCTTTTCGATTCCTTCCCTAAGTTTTTTTGTCGCAATATTAAAATCATGCTCTTTTTTTTGGTAATACATTAAGCGAACCTTTCTATCATACACAAGCAAGATACCTTATTTTATTTTTCGCCTTGCACGGTGACATTTTTTTGACAGTAATTATTTTGTAGCAATGAAGTTATGCATATATATTTTCGCTACTTTTCTATAATTTCTTCTTTCATCGTATGGGCCTTAATGCTCTTATCGCTTCCAATTTCGAGTCCCACAGCGCCATGTAAATCGTTCCTATAAAGAGTAATGCCAAGCGCATCAAATCGTTTAAGAACATCTGGATGCGGGTGTCCATAAGTGTTATTTCCAACTTGAATTACCGCAAGTTTAGGAGATGTAGCTTCTAAGAATTCATGACATGAACTGCTCTGACTACCGTGATGACTAACCTTTAGGATATCAATATCAAGGACATCTGTGCCTTTGTAGTGTTCA
>CAYJGJ010000033.1:0-11751 GCA_964370025.1 uncultured Oscillospiraceae bacterium | reverse complement strand
ACCAAAAGCTTTTCACCTTCTTCGGTCAAATCGCCTGTTAGCAATATGCTCACACTGTTTATAACCACTTTGAACACCGAAGTGTTTTCATTTTCATCAAAATCAGTTTCAGTCGTTTCGTCCTTTTTTTCGAGAGGCCATATAGTACGAATATAGTCACCTCCGCCCAAATCGATATAATCCCCTATTTGCATCTGCAAATTGGTGGCATCTATCGGATATACTTCATTCAGTTGCTCAATTCCCAGATAATGATCGGCGTGCAAATGGGTAACTAATGCCAAATCGAGACTTGAAACACCATTTTTTAGCAAATACAGCTTTAAGACATCTTCTCCTATATTATATCTTACATTGCCGCCACCGTCTATTAATATATTTCTTTCTTTACCGTCTATTTTATCAGACACGATATGGATGCAATCCCCTTGCCCCACATCCACAAATACGATATCGCACTTTTCAAAATGAGTATAATTTTCTTTGTACAATACGCAGACAATTAAAATAACTATGCTGAAAATTACACCTATTTTTATTATACTTTTCTTTTTTATCAATATATAAAACTCTTCGGAAAAAAATATAAATATAATCGCATATACAAAATAAATGATTGCTACGTTACCTGTGGGAATTTCAAAATTCAATCTTCCATCAAAATACATGAGGTCATTAAACCATATCATTATTTTCGCGATACCCTCCATCAATGAAAAGAGAATCTCGATATGGATATTGAAAATTGAAAGAAATACAGAAACTAGTGCAATAGGGATGACAATAGAAAGGAGTAACACTATAGGAATATTCACTATTATCGAATTTAGCGAAATATAATTAAATGAATATGCAATAACCGGAATCAATCCAATTTGAACTCCGATTGCAACAGCCATAGACTGATTAATCTTTAGGACTTTACTAAAAAATTTACTAATGATTCCAATAGAGAATACCGCAAGAAAAGACATCAAAAAACTCAGTGAATACAGTTTAAACGGGTTCCCTAAGAGCACTATCAACCCAATCAACCCAGCAGCGGTTTGAATGTCATATCTTCGATTAATTTTTTTCCCAATCAGCGCTATGAAAATCATACTGCTTGCCCTAATTGCCGACACACTCCATGACGAAAGAGCGATGAAAAACATCAATATACAAACAAAAAAACCTATTTTCCAAGTAGTATTGATACCTACTATTTTTTTAAATGTCGCATAGAGAATTCCAACATGTAGGCCGCTGACTGCAAGGACATGTGCTGTCCCATTTTTTCGGAACTGATCTGTGATATCCTCTGACATATCATCGTATTCCCCGAAGAGTATACCACTTATCAAATCCCTCGCATCATTGTCATGTGAAAATCCGTGCAGAAAATTCCCTTTTACATTCAGTACACAGTTATTAAAATAATCAATAACGCTAGGATTACTTGATTCTACCTCAATATTTTCCGCATAAAGGATAGAACTAATTCCTTCCCCTCTTAAATAAGTGCGATAACAAAATGCATTAGGGTTACTCCTAACATTTGGAATTTCTAAAACGCCCCTAAAACTAATAATATCTCCATTTTCCACAAGAGTTGCTACTGTATTTTCATAATACACCGTTACTAAAGTATCGAAATTCAAGTCTACTTTTTCATCGTCAATGCTTTGAAGCTCGCATATCAACTGTTGCCGAACCGCATTTTCCGCAACTTCTATTTCTATGTTTTTTACACTAGCCGTAAATGCAGACGCATCCCCTACCATTGGATAATTGTAATCGGAATTAAGCATATACATATTTACAGAAACAATACTCGCACCGCAAGTAAAAACGATAAATGCAATCATTATTTTTACATTTGTTTTTTTCTTTAATTTTTCATATAAACACAGAGTCGTCACAGTACAAATTAGACCAAAAAACCAAGCACTATAAAATAATTCGCCTAGATATATCCCAAATCCAAATACTAGTATATATGTTATAAGTTCTCTTCTCATAATCTCCCTTTTACTTTATTATCCATGTAATTCGACTTTCATTTCAAGTGATTACGAGATATATGCAAATAATTGATTATAAAATATGCATATTCGCCTTATTTTGAATTTAATTATAATTGCGAGGATAATTATGTGAGCGTATCAAAATATTTTAAAATTTAACTTGACATCACTTTGCTTATTGTTTATATTGTACATATGCAATAAGTACAATATAGCACTTTAGCGGAGGAAAAATGGAAATAATAATAAGTAGCAATACAAATAAGCCTATTTATGAACAGATTACTTCACAAATAAAAGCGATGATTATGACAGGAGAGTTGAAAACCGGCGATAGCATTCCATCTATGAGAACTCTTGCGAAAACGATTCACGTCAGTGTCATTTCTGTTCAAAAGGCTTATGAAACACTTCAGCGAGATGGATTTATCGAAACTACTGTCGGAAGAGGTAGTTTCGTTGCAGCTCAAAACAAGGACTTTATTCAAGAAGAAAAACAAAAACTAGTCGAGGAACATCTTGCTATTGCCGTCGATATAGCTCGAACGAATGGTATAAGCATGGAAAAATTATTAGAACTAACTAAATTATTCTACGAGGAGATATGAACAATGAATAATGCTTTAGAAATAAAAAATTTATCGAAATCCTTTGATAAGTCGAACTTTCATTTGGACAATTTTAATATGACTATCCCCCAAGGAGCAATCATGGGAATTGTTGGAAAAAACGGTGCAGGAAAAAGCACTGTGATTAAATCAATATTTGATATTACAATAAAAGATCAAGGTGAGATTTTCTTTTATGGTGAAAAATTAGAAACGCAAGGACGCCATCTCAAAGATGATATCGGAGTTGTTTTCGACACGTTATCTTTTTCAGAAGAACTAAATGCTACAAAACTAGAAAAGGTGCTAGCAGATTTATATGATAAATTTGATTCAAGTGTCTTTGATCATTATTTAGATAAATTTAAGTTGTCTAAAAAAGATAAATTTAAGACTTATTCACGCGGAATGACTATGAAACTATCTATTGCAGTAGCATTGTCACATGACGCAAAATTTTTGGTTTTAGATGAAGCAACCGCAGGACTTGATCCTGTAGTTCGAGAGGAAATACTCGATATTTTCCTTGATTTCGTATCGCATGAAGAGAACTCTATTCTGATGTCCTCACATATTACAAGTGATTTTGAAAGAGTAGCCGATTATATAACCTTTATTGACGAGGGGAAAATAATTCTATCGGAAACGAAAGATAACTTAATTTATAATTATGGAATAGCAAGAATGAAAATGGCCGATTTTGAAAAACTCAAAACCACGGAATACATTTCTTTCAGAAAAAGAGGCTTACAGGTAGAAGCATTAATTCCCGACAAAGAATCAATGAAAAAAAGTCACCCCGAAATGGTAATCGACAATGCGAAAATAGATGAAATATTACCACTAATAACGAAAGGAGACAAATAATGAAAGCATTATTGAGAAATAATTATTACACGGTAGAGCCAAGCATAAAACTAAGTGTAAAAATATTGATTGTCGGCATAGTCGTGTTGATTGCATTTAGTATTTTTTCTTCGAAAGGAGCATCTATTATGGCCTTTACCTACGCCTCCTTTGGATTGATGGGAAGTTTTGCGGGCTTACCATTTACACTTCTCTTTAACAACAGCAAGTCAAAATGGGAAAGATTCGAACTTACAGCACCTGTAACAAGAGTTGACGTAATAAAAAGCAGATATATTTCCTTTCTACTTTTTTCAATTCTTGGAATGATAGCTGGAGGCATGCTTTTTCTAAGTTCATCGCTAGTATCTAACGTAATTGATTGGCCTATGCTTTATCGTGGTGTGTCGATTGGTTCTTTGATGCTTGTCTTGACACCTGCTATTATGCATCCAATGATACTAAAATTTGGGATAGAAAAAGGTCAAGCAATTTTCATGTTATCAGTTGCATTGAGTCTTGGTTTGTATGCAGCGCCATCATTTGTATTTTCAGATTGGCTCTCTTCACTAGCAAATCAAGAATTTGTTAACTCCATGTATAATATTGCGACAGTAACTCTCTCTTTTATAATATTTTTTATTTCCTACTTTGTTTCTGTAAAAATATATTCAAAAAAAGATTTATAAATTAATTCAACCCAAAAAGGAGCATCTCGTAATGAGATGCTCCTTTAAATCTACTTCAAATGCAACACACCTTTATACCGTATCGTATGTTACTACTCTGGAATTTATTCGGCCATTCTTAGATGCAAATTTATCATCATACATTTTTTTATCTACTTTTCTAAACAGTTCATTGAATTCTTCAATAGTCTGACCACCGAAAGAATCATATCCGATAGCAATAGAATATTTAGGTTCTAAATGCAAAGTAGCCTCTTCTACCAACTGAGATATTTTTGGCAATAATTCCTCCACTTCAGAAATATCACAGTCATACAAAAGAGACGCAAATTCATCGCCCCCAATACGGAAGGTTCTCCCGTATTGACCAAAAGTCTCTTCTAATATCTGGTAAGATTTCCTAATGGATTCATCACCGACTGCGTGCCCTAATATATCATTAATTTGTTTTAAATTATTCAAATCAGAGATAACACAGCAAAATCGCTTTTCCGACTTAGGGTCACTAAATATTTCTTCAAGCTCAAAATGATAAGCTTTTGCATTATATCCACCCGTCAATGCATCACTAAAAGAATATTCGAGTAGCATGTTTTTCATATCACTTACTACTTTTGCGATTTTTCCAATCTCGTCATTAGTATACAAAGAAGTAGGAATATCGACTCTCATATCTCCACTCTTTGATATTTCGGACACTGTTTTTTCCAGAAGTATCAAACTTTCAGTAGTAGAGTTCGAGAAAAATTTCATAAATACAGTCACAGAGATAAGTACTAACAGGTTAATAATGAATAAAACTGCCAAAATATTATACACGAGTCTTTCGTTTTCATCTAAAGCAATCCGCATAGCAAACGATTCATCATCCAACAAGTCATCTATACTTCCAAAAAACCTATTAGCTATAGGCGTGACGGCCTGCAATGCTTCTAATGCAGCATCAAAGTCGCCTGTCTGCATCCATATATCAGCTGATAATATCATATTAGCCTTGTATATGTCTTTTTCTAATATTATTGCCTCAAATTCAAGTTCAGCTTCTCCACCCAAGTGATCTAAGTATTCGTCCATTTTTTCATCAAGGACTTCGAACGCATATATATACTCTTCATAAAGAGCATATCGCGATTCCACATCATTCGCAAAAAGTATGTCTCTACCCAAAACACGACAAACATACATTTTTCGTATTATATTACTTAATGAATCTCTATCTGAAACGTTATCGTCAATAATGATTGTAGAGGATCTATTTAAAGTAATGACCGAAAGTACTGATATAATACTAATAGAAATAACACAACAAAGGATAAACATTTGCAAAGGCACAAATTTCTTTCGAAATGGTGCATTGGATAACCAACCTTTAAATCTATTCATTTTAATCTCCATTAAAATGAATTATATCTGATTAGCCTAACATTGTCAACACTAATTGATTACTGGCTACTTCATCGTAAGTCCAACTTTTTGTTTCTCGTGGTCTATAGATAAAATCTTAACTTTTACCGTATCTCCCACATTCACTACATCCATCGGGTGTTTCACAAACTTATTGCTTAATTGCGAAATATGTACTAATCCATCGTTTTTCACACCGATATCTACAAAAGCTCCGAAATCCACAACATTCCTCACAGTTCCCGTCATTTCCATATCCACTTTGAGATCTTCAAAACTTCTGACATCATTTCTGAAAATTACAGGTGGAGCACCATCTCTAGGGTCTCTGGCTGGTTTTTTCATTTCGTCAATAATGTCTCCTAATGTCAAAACACCTACACTTAATTCCTCCGACATTTTCTTAATGCTATCTTTTAACTTTTCTGCTGGATAATATTCCATGATTTTGGTTTCAACGTCTTTACTACCACCAGATAAAATGTTCTCCTTGGAAATGCCCAGCTTTTTTATCATCTCTTCTGCAACTTTATATGATTCAGGATGAACCGAGGTACTGTCGAGAGGCTCGTCTCCGAGGGAAATTCTCATAAATCCTGCACATTGATCATAGGTCTTTTTTCCCATCTTTGCTACGTTGAGAAGTTCTTTTCTCGTTTTTATAAAGCCCTTTTCCTCCCTATATTTTACAATATTCTTAGCAATACCCATATTAATGCCCGCAATATATGACAAAAGAGACGGTGAAGCGGTGTTCAAATCAACCCCCACCCTATTCACGCAGTCTTCAACAACATTCCCCAATGCTGTAGCTAAATTGCCTTGATTAATATCATGCTGATATTGGCCAACGCCTATATGTTTGGGATCTATCTTGACTAATTCCGCAAGTGGATCCTGAAGTCTTCTTCCCAAGGACATCGCTCCCCTCGTCGTTACGTCCAAGTCCGGATACTCTTCCGTTGCAAGCTTAGATGCAGAGTATATCGATGCGCCTGCTTCATTCACTATAGTATATTGAATATCAAAATTATTTTTTTTGATAAAATTAGAAACAACTTCTTCTGTTTCACGCGAGCCTGTACCATTTCCAATTACAATAATATCTACATTATACTTATCATGTAGTTTAAGAAGCTCTCTTTCCGTTCCATCTATATCACTTCTAGGAGGGGTAGGATAAACCGTAGTGTACGCAACAAGTTTGCCCGTTCCATCAAGTACGGCCACCTTACAACCCGTCCTGTACCCGGGATCAATACTCAATATTTTTTTCCCTTTTACAGGTGGCACCATAAGTAGTTTCTCAGTATTTTTTGCAAAAACCTTTACCGCTTCCGTTTCAGCTCTTTCTGTCAAAACTCTTCGCATCTCTCTTTCGATAGACGGTGCAATGAGTCTTTTATAACTATCATCAATTGTATCTAAAAGAAGGTTATGAAAAATTGATTTTTCGTCGGTTATAACGTCTTTGTCTATCAGTGCAATGACATCGTCCTTGTTGACAGTTATTTGTACTTTAAGTTTCTTTTCTTTTTCGCCTCTATTTACTGCTAATACTCTGTGATTTGCGATTTTGGAAATCCCCTCGGAGTAATCGTAATACATGTCATATACCGTTTTATCTTCCGCATCGACTGCCTCAGACGAAATTGTTCCTTGCTCAAAGGTTTTAGTTCTAACCTTTTTAATTATCTCAGCGTCATCCGCTACCATTTCGGCAATAATATCTTTTGCACCTTCAATTGCTTCAGAGACATCACTTACGCCTTTTTCTTCGGAGATAAAATCCTTAGCTATATCTTCTACGGTTCCACCGGTGTTTTTTTGTTCGAAAAAAATCAATGCTAATGGTTCTAATCCTTTTTCTTTTGCCTTTGAAGCCCTTGTTGCTTTTTTTTGTTTGAACGGTTTATACAAATCTTCTACTCTTTGTAGCACTTCCGCATTTATGATTTTTTCTTGCAATTCTTCCGTCAATTTCCCTTGCTCATCAATTAATCGAAGTACTTCTTCTTTTCTTGTTTCTAGATTACGTAAATACTGAAGCCTTTCATCAACGTCTCGAAGTACTATATCGGACAATCCTCCTGTGGCTTCTTTTCTATATCTAGCGATAAAAGGAATAGTATTTCCATCGTCTATCAATTCTACAGTGCTTTCTACTTGTGAAACCCTAATTCCAAACTGTTTCGCTATCTTTTCAATAATATTCAAATTTCAAACCCTTTCTTTTTTGCGAGAAGACGAATAACGCCTAATTATATTCTATTACATTATACAGTAGAAACTCGCAGTAGTAAATATGTATAGATATTCCGATCAAAATTAACTTTTATCTCATTTATTCCTCTCAATAAAAGTCTCGATTGCGTCTGTATATCCGCGCAATCCTTTTCCCGCAATAGTTTCTATGCATACATCCTTTATGTAAGATATTTTTCTATACTCTTCTCGGGACGAAATGTCCGAAATATGAACTTCAATAGTTGGAATGCCAACGGCTTTTAAGGCGTCACAAATTCCAATACTCGTATGTGTATATGCCGCAGGATTAATTACTATTCCATCAATTTTGTCATAGGCTTCTTGAATTTTGTCAATTATAAATCCTTCATGATTCGATTGGAAGAATTCAACGTCGATAGAATTTTTTTCACAAAAATCCTCAACCAACGAAACTAAGGCAGCATATGTCTCTTTACCATATATTTCTGGTTCTCTAATTCCTAGCATATTTATATTAGGTCCATTAATGACTAGTATTTTCATATTTCTCCTCCAAAATTTTTATTACGCATTCAAAACACAGGAGGTCAACTGTGTTTTGAATTAAGGATTGTCCTTATTTTACGCGTCGCATCATCGGCACTTTTGGGATTTATAATAACTATGTCTCCCATTTCTTTATAAATAGTTTTTCTATCTTCAAATAGCTGTTCTAAATTTTGCGACAATGGTCTTCCCGTAGTTTGTAAAGCATGCAAATCTCTATACAAATAAATAATCTTACCATTCTGTTTCATACGACGTCTATTTTCCTCGTGCAGCACGCTTCCTCCACCTGTAGCAATCACTTGTCCGCCTTTTTTGCAAATTTGGGCTATCACTTCCGCTTCAATTTTTCTGAATGAGTGCTCTCCATCGTTTTCTATTATTTCTTTAGGTGTTCGATTTTCTTTTTTTTGAATTTCCACATCGGTATCTACAAATCGCAAATCAAGATGCTTGGCGAGTTTTTTACCAGTAGTAGATTTTCCGACACCTGGCATACCAATCAGTATAAAATTCGAAAATATTTTAGTACAATGGTCTATCGCTTCTTCTAGTATATCCTCTAAATTCACATTGAAAAACAAATTATGCGCATAAAGTGCCTGCGCTACTAACATAGGCAACCCACCTGCCGTCTTAACATCGTTCCTTTGCATTAGCAGTTCTGTATTAAGAGGATTATATATAACGTCTATTACAGATTTAAGATTTCCAAAAGGAATGATATCTAATGGCGTTTCCATATTATTAGGAAACATTCCAACTGGAGTAGTATTAACAATTATATCAGCATCATAATGCTCACCAATATTGTTGTACGTATTTTCTCCATTTCTAGAGATATTAATTATGCATCTTGCCCCCTCGTCTTCTATCACCGCCCTTGCTGTCTTAGCCGTGCCACCAGTTCCCAATATAAGGACTTTTTTTTCTCTAAAAGATATCTCTTTTCGTTTTGAAATCTCTAAGAAACCATAATAATCTGTATTGTATCCGTAAAGAACACCATTTTTGTTTATTACCGTGTTGACAGAACCAATCCTCTCTGCTTGTGCAGACAGCTTGCAATACTTCATTACACTCTCTTTATATGGAATGGTTACAGTTATTCCGATAAAATCTTTCTTTTGCATAAATTCGTCTAAGTCTTCTGGCTCAATTTCCTTTATCTCAAACTCACTGTTTCCTAGAAAATTATGTATTTCTTTAGAATAGCTATGTTTTAGGGTTCTTCCTATAAGTCCATATTTCATATTTCCCAATAGCTCCCCAAATAACTAAAATAATCCGCGCTTTGCTCTACTTGCGTCAATAATCTGCGTGATTCAATATCGCAAATATCTCCATCAAAATCTATATAAAACATAAATTCAAAATCCATAGCTGGTATAGGTCTGCTTTCCAATTTTGAAACATTTACGCCAACTGACGTGAATTTAGACAAAATTGAGTACAATGAACCTGGATTATGAGGAAGGGTAAACATTAAACTTATCTTATTAGATCCTTTATATATTTCTCCTTCTTTAGCTATACAGATAAATCTAGTATAGTTATTATGACTATTTTGCACATTATCGTCTATCACCTCTAGTCCATATAGTTTAGCACAATCTTGACTAGCTATCGCGGCTACCGTTTTATCATCGTTATTAGCTACAAATTCCGCAGCTGTAGCTGTATTATCATATTCGACAACTTTGACATTAGGATTTCTTTCTAAGAAATTGCTACACTGACCTATCGCTTGAGGGTGCGAATATATTGTCTTAATATCCTTAAGCTTTGCCCCCTTCTTCGCCAATAATGTATGTGTTATTTTCACTTTTACACTTCTAACAATCTTAAAGTTATGTTTTTTCATGAGGTCATAAACCTCTGTTACCGACCCATGCAAGTTGTTTTCTATCGGAAGCATTCCATATTTGCAAAGACCCGATTCGACTGCTTTAAAAATCGCCGCAAAATTGTCCATATACATTATGTCAGGAACAGAAAAAATTTTCTTGCACGCTGTCATTGAATTTGAACCTTTTATACCTTGGCATGCCACTGTCGCCCTTTTGGGGAAAACGGCAGTCGCATTTCCAATTGCTCTTTCTACTTCTTTTTCAACTTCACTCTTTCCGACTATGCACATCTCCTGATACGATTTAGAAACTGCGAACAAAGTGTTATACAAGAGTTTCATATATTCAACCATATCGTCAGGAATGTCTCGAGTCACATTTGCAAGGACTTCTCCTTCCCTTCCGCTATCAAGTATCGTCATTTTATTTTCTTGTTTATACTTTGCTACTTGACTAGCCACATTCATTCTTTCCAAAAACAACGTTGAAATTTGATTGTCAATTTCATCTATTCTCTTTCTAGATTCTTCTAGTATTACTGCCATACTTTCTCCTATCCTTTTACAATTAAAAATACTTTTTCTATCATTAAATTCACTATCCATAGTTTCATCACACATACATAATCTAGTATATAAAAAATATACCCTAGCAGTTTATATATCACCTATCATGTTATCTTCGCTCATTAAATCTAATAGTGCAATTGCGGCGGCGGCCTCTACACAAGGTACGACCCGCGGCACTATACACGGATCGTGTCTGCCTTCAATTATTAATGTTTCATTTTTGCATTCGTTAGTATTAATTGACTCCTGCTCTTGAAATATTGAAGGAGTAGGCTTTACCGCAACCCGAAAGATCACGGGCATTCCCGTCGAAATTCCGCCTAAAATTCCACCTGCATTATTGCTTTGAATTTTGACCTTTCCATCTACATATCTGTATCCATCGTTGTGAACGCTTCCTCTCATTTGGCAAGCTTCAAAACCAGCTCCAAATTCAATCCCTTTAATAGCAGGAATAGCAAAAATAGCAGCAGAAATTTTATTTTCAATCCCGTCAAACATTGGAGATCCTACTCCTATCGGCAATCCTACTATAGCACATTCAACGCTACCTCCGATTGAGTCCTTTTCTTTTACGCATTGTAATATCGCATTTATCATCTGTTCTTTCTTATCTTTGTTCAATAAAGGAAAATCGGAATCCCAATTATCCATATAAACCGCCGTAGATGGAAGTTTTTCGTCTACTATATTCCCAATAGAAAGTATGTGTGCTCCGATCGCAATCCCGTTTTTCTCGAGGATTTGCATACATACAGCACCGGCAAAACAAAGTGGCAATGTCATTCTTCCTGAAAAGTGTCCTCCCCCTCTAATGTCATTCGCTCCTTTATACTTAATATTGGCTACGTAATCAGCATGCGATGGTCTTGGAACATTAGTAAGTTTAGAATAGTCTTTACTATTTATGTTATTGTTTTCAAAGATTGCTGTAAGCGGTGCTCCGCAAGTTTTATTCTCGATAAGCCCACTCACAATATTAGGTATATCCATTTCTTTTCTTT
>CAYJGJ010000032.1:0-13522 GCA_964370025.1 uncultured Oscillospiraceae bacterium | reverse complement strand
TCTGACTTTCAATTATTCCAAGGTTTAGTAGTTACGATTACTACAATTTGTTCAGTCCTTCCTGCCCTCCCAGCAGTACTATGACCTCTGCTGACTTCTCATAGTTCGTTGTTACTACAGATTTTATCTGCCTATGGGACATCCCGAGTTAAGATACATAACTTTCATCTTTTACCTACTCAATTTACTGCATAGCATTACGCTCACAATTTGGACTTTTGCTTGTATTGTAGAATTATCCAACTATACAGCCTTAATATCGAGTTTCTATTCGTTAGGTCAAGATTTTGCACCACACTTTCTTCAGCTCATACCTCACGATATGCACCTTGTGCGTTACTATGTGGTTGGTTGTGAGAACCCCCACTCCGGACTTTCACCGGTTAGCTATGTACCGTACCCGGCACACAATTAAAAAGGGCGACCACTAACGATCGCCCTTTTTTAGTGTTTTTTTAGTTTACTGCAATTATTTTTACAATGTTTTTTACGCTACCCTTACCCGCTATACCAGACATGTCATAATCGCCAAAATCAGTTTCTAAAGTATCTCCATCCAATACAATTTCACCGTGTGCAATTGCCTCCGCAGGAACTTCTGATTCGAAACCATCTGCAGCCACTAACTTATAAGTCGAAGCTTCCTCCATCCCAACTTCATCGAAGAGATCTTGTAAGGATATTCCAGAGCCATAATAAACCGCTTTGGAACCTGCAATAGCATACTTAATCGATTTAATTTTCATTCCCATGCTAATATCAGATCCATAGTATAATGGCGTATCTTCCGCTGCCTCATCTATGCTCACATAGTTGTCTAAAAAGATATCTGCCGTTTCGCTTCTTTCCATTCCATCTTCTGCTTTCAGCGTAAGATTAGAGGTTGGTCTATTTCCGAAAACTATCTCAAGGTACCTTGCATTAGAATACGCAACGTATTCAGTTTCTCCGTCTGAAACATTTTCAGATATCATATCTTTTACTTCTTCTACAAAAATAGAAACTTCATTTACAGCTGGATTTTCAGCATTTGCACTGCCACTGTCTCCTAGGTGTATTTCGCTTAGTAGTTTAACCCAAAACATAGCTCTTTGTTCAGGAATTCCACTTCTTGGATATTCCAATTGCTCGCCATTTTCTTCTAATATGATATAAATATCCGAATCACCATATTCCGCTTGAGTAGCAGACATTACATATCCGTCGCTAGCAACGAGATCAACGTTTGCAATTTCAGATAATTCGACACCATTTTCGCTAAGTATGCCGGATAAAGAAATAGCTTTTATTTCTGTTTCAGACACTTCTCCTGTTGAAGAAACATTTTGAGTACTGATAGTTTCTAAAGTCATTGCAGCCATATCGTCCGCTGTCAGGGTAAGGTCAAGACCCGCTCCTGTAATTTTGATAGTGGCATCCGCAGCAAGGCCGGTTGAATTAGATCCGCCATCGTCTGTTGATGTACATGCCACAGACAGCATCAGCGCAATGACAAGTACTACAAGTGAAATAATTCTTTTTTTCATTTAAATATACTCCTTTCAAAAACCACTATTTCACATAGTGGATATTAAACATTATATGAGCATGGACAATACAATTTTTCAAAAAAATCCATGGCATCAACTAAACAAAACGATTTGCTATTGCGTCGCAATAGCATGTCTTCTATTTCTGATTTATATTCGTTTTTTACTACATCAAAGTTCACTTCTGGAAATAGCGCATTTACATTTCTCAATATTTCCCTTGCTGTATATTCTTTTTTCGAGTTAAAGGCAACGTCGTATGTCGAAACGAATGCCAATATCTTGCCAATGTCTTTCTCAATTCTAAGCGCATTTCCATTTTCATGCCGCTCTGCTCTGCTCAATTCGAGAACTTTGCCATCGACTCCTTCGAAGTCTACCCCTACACATCCCTTTTTAATATTATATATAAAATTTCTCAAGTTTAGGTCAGGATGATGTACTCCCATAACTTTATTGAATTCGCTTATCCATAATATCAACTCTTTAATTTGCTCTTCTGTCAATTCTTCTACGATTTCGGCGTATACATCGCCATCAATATACTCGTAGTATAACGTTTTTTCTTCTGCTTTGCCACTATTATCCTCATTACGATATTCAATAATGGATGGAAGTGATAATCCGCAATTTCTCAATTCAATATTTGCAGCCTTTTCTTGTAAATAATTTTTTTGCGATGAAAAAATTTTAACTACGATACCATCTTCGAGATATACATTATTTCTTTTTGATATAAAAGGTGTCTTCAACTCTGCTCCTACATTAGCAAATCATGTATAATTTAGTAACTACATTCAATACTGCGTCTATATTTTGAAAGTGACTTCTATTACTCCATCTTTTTCATATCCATCAAGCTCTTGTGCTACTCCAATGACAGAATTTCTAAGAATTTTTTGAACGAATGGAACCATATTAATTTCGTTTCCATTGACCTTTAGAACAACTTCTTGATTTTGGACTACACAGTCTTCTAATTCAACCTCACCTTTAACTAGCTTACTTGTAAATTCATCACACGTATAGCCACATTTACCACAGCAGTCGGGATCAAATGACGGTATTGGAGGCGTTGCCATTTTCTCGGCGATATCTATTAGCCTTTCACTATTTTCGAGTGCATGGACTACTTCCACGCCTTTCCATTCTTTCAGGCCTTCGTTAGCAATTACACCGGAAATAATAACAGTTTTACCATCAAGTCGCTCGTCTATTTCGTCAGTATTGTGTGCGGTAATTATCTTTGGAACATTAATATCTGTTACGCCTTCCAGTATAACGTAATCATGGTCGTAATGCTTTAATAATTCATCCATCGAAATCATTCTTTGATATAAAATATCAGTCTCAAACATTCCCCTAGCCGTGACCAATTGAGATCCCGCTCTTTTATGTCTATTAGTGTTTGTGTTTTCATCCGGATCTATTTTAAAAAGCTCAAAATGTATTTCTTTTACGGATCCAACACTGTATCCGCGCTTTCTTAATCCCGCTATTATCGTTTCACAAACAGTCGTCTTTCCCGATTTTGTTATCCCATTTACTCTTATCAGTTTCATAGCAACGACTTTTCCTTTCTTAATACATCATTTATAGAGTTATTGAATTTATCCCAAGAGTCCTACCGAGTAGGCAATTGTTAATAATATGCAGATTTTTGCTAATATAAAAATCACAACATAATCTATCCATGACATTCGCACCTGCAAATAGTTTGTCCGTTTTTTCATTGCACCAAAGCCCCTTGCTTCCATAGTCATAGCCAATTCTTGAGACTTTATTACTGAATCCGATACGACAGGAAGTAAAAGATGTCCGTATAATTTAATCTTCCTCCCTGCGGGAGTCTTTTTTAAGTTAATCCCTCTAAGTTGCAAAGCAGTTATTGCGTCCGTAAAACTTTCCATATATATGGGGAGAAACCTAAGTGTTATCATTAGCATGAAAGAAAACAAATAAGGAACTTTCATCTTTGAAAAAGAAGCTATTACATTTCTGCTATTTTCTCCTGCCATAATTGCAGCTGAAGAAAAAATTATCATTACCCTGAGCCCTAGAGAAATTCCTCGATTAATCCCCTCCGTCGTAGCTAAAACAACATCAGAAACTACAATAAGGGGCGCACCACTTCTTACAAAAATAATTTGCAAAAGACTGATGAAAAGAAACATATACAAGAACCTTTTCATTTTATTAATAAAAGTCTTGTAATCCGCCTTGAATACTACGCATAGAACACTAGCCAATATAAGTAGGTACACAAGACCCACCCAGTTCCTATAATATATTGCAAGTGAGGTAATCGACATTATTGCAAATAGTTTTGTTCTAGGATCAACTCTCATAAGCTTTTATCCTCACTGCTCGATTCGCAGTTTATTTCTTTGTTAGAAATATTTGAAATCTTCCCTGCATGCAAAGTAATAGTAGTCGCACTTGCAAATCTAGAAATTAATTCATTGTCGTGACTTATTATAGCTATTCCTTTACCACCCTTATGAAGTTCGTCGACTACATCATATAATATTTGTCTATTTTTATAATCTAAACCCGTCGTAGGTTCGTCCAAAATCAAAAACTTTATATCTTTCATAAGGATAGTTGCGATTGCGAGCCTTTGTTTTTCACCTCTGCTTAACCTATATGTACTTCTCTTCACAAGATGGTACAAGTTAAATTTTTTTAGAAGCGAAATAGCGCGCTCCTTTGCAAGCGACATATCTTCGCCAATGAAGTAAGATGCAAACAGCATTTCATCCCACACTGTAGTCGCAAATAACTGCTTCGAGGGTTCTTGAAACAAATAAGAAATATGTTGCCCAATTTCACCCAAACTCATACTATTAATATCTCTTCCGAATAAATCAATATTACCAGTTTCTGTCTTAAGTATACCACAGCATAATTTTAATAATGTTGTTTTCCCTCCACCGTTTTTCCCAGTAAAAATATAAAGTGAGCCCTCTCTTAGTTCTAAAGCATCGACACATATAGAAAACTTCTCTCTAGGATATGAAAAATGAACATTACTAAGGCTAATTGTCCGCATTTGCCATTCCTTTCATTTCGATTAATCCATCTTTGCCCAAGCTCACTATTCTATCTACAGAAGATAAATTTTCATAATCATGTTCAACCATGAGTATCGATTTGCCTTCCTTCTTTAGTTCTAAAATTACTTCGCATATTTTTGCAGTTGCATCGCTGTCAAGCTGGCTGAGCGCTTCATCAAAAATGAGGATTCGAGGTTGCATTACGAGCACAGCGGCTAAGGATATAAATTCAATCTTCCCTACCAACAGGCGCTACGGATTAGAGTATCTATATTCTTCCATTCCTACAATTTTCAAAGCGTAGTCGATTCGTTTCGATATTTCATCGTGTGTCATGCAAAGATTTTCTGGCCCAAATGCGAGTTCGTCTTCCACAGTAGGCGAAAAAAGTTGAGATTCAGGATTTTGAAACACAATACCCAATGTCCTTACTATACTCTCAAGTGATTTTTGCTTGATGTCTTCACCCTCAAGTAGAATAGTTCCCTCGTATTCGCCATCAATAGAGCGAGGAATAATGCCGCTAAGAAAGTAACACAACGTAGACTTTCCACATCCAGAATCACCAACAAGTGCTAGCCATTCTCCCTCAGACAGGCTACCAGAAATATTGCTAAAGAGCTTTTTTTCTTCATATCCAAATGTAAGATTTTTCCACTCTAATACAGGCATCACTCACCTCTGTTTGCACAGTTACTATCTAACAATTGCAACTTCTAAAAATTTACACCAACTTTGTGAAAACTGAGTTTTTGCGGTTATCATCATGTACGGACCATCTCCACCATCACTTTTTGTTCCTAACGCTTCTCCTTCCATTTCTATTACAATATATATGCTGTCATCGTCTAACACATCGTCTATTGTAACTGCGGAAGAATACCCATCGAGAGCTTTAAATTCGACATCGCTAGCGGTGCTTAGATCAATGTCCAATTCTTCGCATATTGTTTTAAATTCAACTCCTGTATATTCCACTTCCTCGGGGCCTGTATAGCTTGTGTCTTTAATTGCAGTTATAGTTTCGGGTTCAAGCGAAAGCATATCTTGCATGGTTACAATATATTCTTCTTCTCCTACTTGCACCAAAAACTCTGCATCTGCTTCAAGTTGTTTTTTTTGTTCCAAGTCACCCGCGTTTAACCAAGCAAAAATCCCCACGGATACAATTAAAAGAGCAACTATTACTATTAATATTTTTGTTTGTTTTTTCATATTATATTACCTATACAATGTAGTGCGAATTCACTAAAAAACTATATCTATTTATATTTCTTTATTCTTCAATTATCATATTCTATAAAAGGAACTAGCATGTCAGAATAATAAAAGTTCCCATGATTTCCCAATCTGCCGTCTTCATTTACATCATGTTGTCCGTGATCAGAGACTATAATTATTTTTCCATTAAAATCTTCGCTTAAACTTTTTATGTACCCGTCTAGTTCATAAAGTTTGTCTCTAGCTTCGTCAGAAAAAGGTCCGTAATTATGAGAAGAATCATCAAATCCATGAAAATGCACATAGAGAATTTCGTAATCCATAGCAATCGCGTCTTGCGCAGCCGCAAACACGTCATCGTCTGTGGATCCATCATCATTCAAATCGGGATTTAAGTCTTGGTCTACACTCATAGATATAAGCTGTCCATATCCCTCTATCACAGCAGCGTTACGTCCTTCAAACATGTCGCCTACAAGAGGTTCTCTTTCATCTCTACTCGTTATTCCCGTAACGTCAGGCGTTTCTCCCGTAACTATAGAAGCCAAAGCAACGTTTGATACACTAGGCATTACCGTACGCATTTGTTCATATCCTTTTGAAAAAATGAATTCTGGTTGAAACTCGGTCAAAGTATTAATGCCAAGGCCATCTATCTCTATAATAAGGACATCCGCGGCTTCTGCTTCTACCCTAGATCTTACGTCAGTAACCGAAAGCTCTGGAGCACCTGCCCAGATCCCAATTATATCATTTTTTATACCCCTTCCATCAGGAGCAATGTAATCTATGGTATTTCCTCTCCAAAGTATGTATCCGTTTTTTTCTACCGTTTCTTCGCTTCCATCACCAAAATAGCCTACTGCGCTATCTATGTTTCCTTCGAATAACGTAGAAATCTCAATCATCTCTCTAGTGGAATATGCATTCGTCATTATGCCATCTTTTAAAGGTTCGCCTTCCAAAATGACTTTCTTTACCTTGTCCATGGTAAAAAGTTCACCACAAGAAATAAATTTGTCATATCCAGATTCCTCTGCAAAATCTCCGCTACTGCTAATGAGATTAATCCCCGGAGTTTCTTCTGTTGGATTATTTGCAACCACAACGATGTTATTAATTCCCTTTATGCCCGACTGGACAGGATGGCTTGGGGAATTAAATGACCACGCGTTTTCGCGTGAAAAATATACTAAACTATCTTCTGCAACTTCTTCAATTTTTATTTCAGCCATAACCCCGTCGGGAGCAGCAATAAAAATACTTACTTCGCTTCCAAGTGGATTCGCTTTTTCTAAAAGTTCTACAAGGGATATTGCGTTATAAGTTTCTTCCTCATTAACTACTTCTCTTATTTCGTATCCTTCGAAATTTTCTATTATGATTTCATTTTCAACGTCGCCTGTAATTCTAAAAGAGCTTGCAGCAAGAGTTTCTGAATTATTCCCTCCTGCAAATAGACTATATACAAGTACAGATAGCGTTACTAGTGCTATCGCTATGCAAATACATGTTATAGCTTTTTTTGTCTTACTAATTGGAAAGTTAGTGTTTTCTTTTTTCATATTTTATACCCAAATAAGAACATTAACTTACAAAATAATATTGTTAGCTTATTTCTCATTAATTATTGACTGTCATTTTGTTATTCATCAAAATCATCTACATCATCAGGAAATGATGCGAATTTGCCATTCTTTGAATCTTTATTCTTTGCTTTTTTATTGTTTTCTCGCCCCTTTTTTCCACTAATTATTTCTAATTCTCTAAGATTAGTGCCTATCGCATATGCAATCAAACCGCCGAGTCCTCCCGAAAGAGATGCTGCCGATAGACTTAACATTAGCGGCACAAATGGCAAATTGAATATGGCGAGATTTACAGCAAAACTGCCCGCGATGTTAGCTATAGCGCCACCTATAAAAGCACATATAGGACAACAAGACTTATGGCGTGATATCATATAAAAAATATCGAGAGCTATGCCTGGAAAGGCGTATGTAAGAATACTAACAGCGCCGTGCGATCCCATTGTGCCGGTAATAGCGACAACTACACCTTGAGTAATTGCAATGAGGGTCGCTGTACCGTATTTTTGAGTAATTGCAACGCCTAGAACTAAAAAAGACATATAAAAACCACCTGCGACAACACCACCAGGTATAAAAAGAGGCCCGGTAATTATCTGCGCAAGTGGCACGATAATAGTCTTGATTGCAATACCCATCGAAGCGAGCATTGCAATCAAAATATAATCAATTAAACTAAAGTACTTTAGCCTTTTATTCATGACTATTCAACTTTCAACTCTACGATATATTTAGCCCAATTGTTAGCTGTGTATGCTTCACCAGCTGCAAACCAAATCTCTCCACCGTCTTGGCTTTCAATTGGTTCACCATCTTCATACAGTGCAAACATAGATTGTTCATCCGCAAGCATATCAGCAGTTATAGCCACTTCATAACCATCAGACGCAACCGCAATTACAGTTGCGGCATCAGCTGGAATGCCAACAAAATTCGCTATTTCCGCCCATTTTACGCCTTTGTATACTGCCACATGAGTTTCATCTTTACTATTAGTTCTTGAGATCTCATGCTCTACCATTGGAAGAGCTTCAAAATCTTCTTTTGAAATTAAATACGAATCTCCACCTGCGGTTACTGTTAAAAACGCGACTGTTTCTGTAGCACTGCTATCTACATCGCTTTCTGGAGCTACATCCTCAGTTTGACATGAAACAAAAAAAAGTGATAGACATAATACCATCACCATCAACAACAAATTCTTTTTCATTTTTCACCTCTTAATTAAAATACCAAAACAAACATGGCCAAGAAGTTCTTAATGAAACAGTACTCGGTACATAAGTATAAACGTAGAACTTCTTGTAATACGTAAGGAATTGTCATTTCTAACAAAACCCTTTAGAAAAAGCAAAAACAGGAATAATAACTAATTAACTACGCTTGCTTTTTCTAAGGAAAATCCCTCATAACATAGATGCCTTAAAGGAATTTTCTCGAAGTAATATTAATTTTATTTTACTCCAAAACCATATTTTTGTCAACTTTATTTTCAATATTCTGACTTTATGCCAAACATAAAATTGCCCCCTATGTATCCTTGTTTAATTTTCTAAAAATTCCAATAATTAACTTTTCCCCCTTGACTAAAGCGCAAAAAATATTATATAATTCTATTAGATTCAAACCGAGTTTAACTGTATGGAGTTAAACCTATGGGCATCAACCGATACTTGATACCTCCCGTATTTGGAAAGGATTGAAGAATATTTTATTTTTTGATAATCCAAAGAGGGAGGTTTTATTATGTCTTATAATGGTAAAATTGCAAGAATCAACCTTACAACAGGTGAAGTTAAGGTTGAATCACTAGATATTGAATTGGCAAAAAAATTCATAGGTGGCAGAGGATTAGGAACAAAATTCCTCTACGATGAAGGAGTAGCAACAGTAGACCCATTGTCTCCTGAAAACAAACTCATATATATGACAGGCCCTATGGTAGGAACTAAATCTCCTACAGCAGGCCGATACATGGTTGTTACAAAATCACCCCTAACTGGAATGATCGCTAGTTCAAACTCTGGCGGCATATGGGGAGCGAAACTAAAATATGCAGGTTGGGATGGAATAATTGTTGAAGGAAAAGCAAGCAAGTTGTCTCGCATCAATATAGAGGATGACAAAATCGAAATATTACCGGCAGAAGAGTACTCTATGATGAAAAGCGAAGAAGTAGACGAAAAGTTAAAAGCGCTATATCCAAAAGCATCAGTCTGCAATATTGGTCCAGCAGGCGAAAAAATGTCACTTCTTGCTGCTATCATGAATGATAAAGACAGAGCAGCAGGAAGAAGCGGAGTTGGTGCTGTCATGGGGAGCAAAAACTTAAAGGCTATTACTGTTTCAGCTACTGAAAATGTTATTCTGGCGGAAAATGAGGACGCTTTAAAAGAAGCGGCAAAAGAATCTAATGGACTATTGCGTGAACATCCTGTAACTGGAACAGGCCTTCCAACTTACGGAACTGCTGTACTTGTAAATATCGTAAATGGAGTAGGAAGTTTACCTACTAACAACTGGACAGGACCTTCTAGCTTTGACGGTGCAGAAGATATTTCTGGAGAAGCGCTTGCTGAAAAACACCTTGTTAAGCAAGGATTCTGTCACAGATGTCCTATCGGATGCGGAAGAGTCATTGATTTAAATGGTAAAATTGTTGGTGGGCCAGAATATGAACCACTTTGGGCATACGGCGCTAACTGTGGAAACAGTGATTTACAATCAATTAATGAAGCTAACTTCTGGTGTAATGAGTATGGCCTAGACGCAATATCCACTCCTTGCACAATTGCAACCGCTATGGAGCTTTACGAAAAAGGCATTATCAAAGAAGAAGAATGCGATGGAGTTCCTCTTGAATGGGGTAGTGGCAAAGCAATCGTAGAATGGACAAAACGCATGGGCGAAGCTGAACTTCCTCTTGCAAAACTTATGGCTAATGGTAGTTATGTACTTTGCGAACACTATGGATGTCCTGAATTATCGATGACAGTTAAAAAGCAAGAACTACCTGCATATGACGCAAGAAGTATCCAAGGTATAGGTATCACATATGCAACGAGTAACCGTGGTGGCTGCCACGTTAGAGGATATCTAATATCTCCTGAAGTTCTTGGTGTACCTGAACAACTTGACAGAACTGCAACAGAAGGTAAGGCTACTTGGTGTAAAATATTCCAAGACTTAACAGCAGTAATAGATAGTATGGGTCTATGCCTATTCTCATCTTTCGCTATGGGAGCGCCTCAATATGCTAGCCTGCTTAACGCAGCAACTGGAACAGAGCATGACGTCAATAGCCTATTAGAAACCGGAGATAGAATATATAACATTGAAAGAATGTTCAACAAAGCGGCTGGTATGAAACCAGAAGACGACAGACTTCCTAAGCGATTACTTGAAGAAGAAATTATAGGTGGACCGTCTAAGGGAATGCTTAGTAAGATTGAAATTACATTGCCAGAGTACTACGAAGTAAGAGGTTGGGTAGATGCATTCCCAACACAAGAAACTCTTGATAAACTTGGACTTTAATCACGCAAACTGAAATGTAGGATAGCAAAACACAAATAAAAATCTTATATAATTTCATAAAGTGAAATCATCGGCGTGTACGCTTCTTCTTGGTAAAACTATTTACCTGAAAAAGAAAATGTACACGCCGATTTAAATCAGTTCCACTTTACGAGTAAATGTAGTTTAACTATTGTCATACATTTTCTAGTGCAGATTAGAAATAATGTGTGTTTACTGTATCTTTATTGATTTTTAATGAAAGGATGGAATATGGTAGAAGTAAGAATTTTTGCCACGCTTAGGGTCGGTAGAGAAAAAATATATCACTACGATAATGTACATTCTATACAAGAAGTATTAGATAAACTAGAGATTCCTGCAAAGGAAGTTGCAATTTGCTTAATTAATGGATTTCATTCTAAACCTGAAGATAGCATAAAAGATGGAGACGTTATTTCACTATTCCCCCCCGCAGGCGGAGGTTGATATCTGAAAACAGTACGCTCTCATGTGAAATTAGTGTACTATTCATAATGCATGTTAATTAAAATCTATTATTTCTACATCCATATTTTCGACATCCATATACAACATTCGTCCCTCTAGTTGGCATTTTTTTCCACACAGATACTTTGTCGTTTCCGCTACTTGCACGGAAGCACAAATCGCTGGCGTGAAAGCTAAAGTGCTATTCTTTGTAGGTTCCACATTTTGAGAATATATTTTCTCCATAAGTCCGCTACCAGGCATTATTAGCATCGCTTGCAAGTGCCAAGAACCAATTGCTCCATGCATGAGGGGCTTTTTTATTTTGTCACATGCTTCACTAATGATAATCCTTGTCTCTATATTATCTACTGCATCAATAATAATGTCGTGATTACCAAGAACTAGTTCTGCATTTTCTTTAGTTAACTTTTCTTTTATTATTTTAACTTCTACTTCCGGATTAACTAGCCCGATCCTTTTTTCTGCTGCTTCACACTTAGATTCACCCATGTTATTTATCACGGAAAAGAGCTGCCTGTTCAAATTGCTCTCACAAAAATGATCGTCGTCTACGACCGTAATACTACCTATACCTATACGTATGAATTCTTCTATTATGTACCCACCTAATCCACCGGCACCAACGACACATATGCTAGAGTCAAGAATTTTTATCATATCGTCTTCACTTAATGCGGGAATATTTCTACTGTATCTTTCTTTCATCAACAACCTCACTTATTTTACACTCATTACAAACCTATACGTTAGCAATTTGAAATGAATAAACACTATCCACCCATCGTCAAATAATTCATAAGCAAGTTTTTATAAAACTCCACACAGTCGCCATCGTCTCCCTTTATGTTTATTTTAGTTCTCTGAACGTTTAAAAATGGATGTTTACTTGCAGGTGACAACGAAATTCTTGCATTTTTAAATGAATATATATCGTTACTTACTTTCACTACATCTTCCATATCCGCCAAAAATTCACGCAATAATTCTATGGGATGGGCAATTATCCTATCTTCGTTTTCTTTTAGTAAATTTTCCCAATTTAGATTATACAAAATAATACCTCACAAGATCCTTTAACTATCTACCCGCCCTTGCTACGCAAGATGGCAGATTTATATTAGCAAAGCTAATATAAATAATCTTGATGTGCGCATAAGCTACCTTCTTTTACTAGTTCGAGGCTGAATATTTCCTCGTCTATCGGACCACACATTGTGATATATCTATTCCACTCTTCTTTATTGCTATCATATGGAGGAGTGGCAGTAAGAGATATTTTAAAGATTCCTTTAAAATGAGACACAAATTTTTCTAACGACTCCCACCATTCATTTGTTAGGTGATGTGCCTCGTCTAGGCAAATACATCCGACATTTAAATCGATTAATTTTTTTAAAATCTCATCTTTTTCGATAGTCTTTTCGGAAATTATCTTGTCGATTTCTTCCGCAGAAGACTCTTCATTTTCCTCTGATCCCTCGACTATTGTTTTGTCATGCATTAAGCTATTTAGTGCCTGATATGTTACGATTGTAATTTCCTTAGGATTAGAAATATCTGTGGTAATATGTTTTTCATATTCAAAATCCGGTGGCAAAAAGCCCTCTTTAATCCTTTTCACCCATTGCTCTCTTATAGATACGTTGGGAGCTAATATTAAAGATACTTTGCCTACTCTTCTAATCAGTTCTATACCCAAAGTCGTTTTACCGGATCCGGGTGCGGCAACTATGTGGACTCTGTTGTCTACTTGATGTTTTATAAAAGATTGAAGTATTCTATTTTGATATATTCTCCAGCTGTACTTAAAGGACATGTTTTGAAAAATCATTTTATCTCCACTCCGCTTCGCTTTTTTTATTTCACTTCCGGGCTCTCTAAGCCTTAGTCAATTTCTTCTTCATTCTGCGAGGCTTAGATGCTTCGGGTCCTAATCTGGAAATTCTATTGCGTTGATACGACTCGAAGTTCCCTTCGTGCCAGAACCAATTGCCCGGTTCTTCGTCAGTGCCTTCCCAAGCAATTATATGAGTAGCTATACGGTCGAGGAAAAATCTATCATGGCTTATTACAACAGAACATCCTGGGAAATCCAAGA
>CAYJGJ010000031.1:0-15180 GCA_964370025.1 uncultured Oscillospiraceae bacterium | reverse complement strand
ACAACACGGAAATGTTTCAATTTGATCTAATGAAAGAAACTGCAGCGTATATAGGCAAAAAGCATAGGAATCTATAATATATCACCGAAATAAACTCATTTAAGGAAATAAATATGAATCAAGGAAAAACTAAGAGTTACAAGCATCTACAAAATGGTAGTGATATAAGGGGCGTTGCAATAATTCCTGAAGATTTCAATGTGAATTCTCCTCTTTCTCGAACGCAAAATCTTCTCGCTAGATATGGCGAAGAGATGTTATCATCCTGTTCAAGTAAAGAAGAGACAAAACAGAAAACTCTTACGGAGAGGGCGATATGTGATATAGCGCAGGGATTTTATAAATGGCTATCGAACAAAAAAGGAATGAAGCTCTTCAAAATCGCAATTGGTCATGACTCTAGATTGTCTGCTCATACTATAAAAGAAACTCTCATTTCTTCATTCCTAATAAAAGATAATGTAATTATATTTGATGCCGGTCTTACTTCTACTCCGGCTATGTTTATGTCTACTAAGTTTGCGGAGTACGATTGCGACGCTGCAATAATGATTACTGCAAGTCATTTGCCATATGATAGAAATGGGTTTAAGTTTTTCACCAGGGAGGGTGGTCTTAATAAAGACGATATTTCTGATGTGATAAATCTTGCGGAGCAGAATATTTATATGCCTACAAATAAAAGTCCAGAGAAAGGCTTGAAATCTGAAGCAGCTAAAGTAGATTTAGTACAGAAAATAGATCTGACAGACTCCTATGCAAGATTTTTACGAGATAAAATTAAAAATGATGTGGCGAACGAAGAAGATTATGAAAAGCCACTTAGTTCATTACATATAGTAGTCGATGCGGGAAATGGTGCGGGCGGATTTTTTGTAGACAAAATACTAAAACCATTGGGGGCAAATACTGAGGGAAGCCAATTCCTCGAACCTGATGGGATGTTTCCTAATCATGTTCCTAATCCGGAGGATAATACTGCTATGTTATCAATTTGTAATGCGGTAATAGCGAATAAAGCGGATTTGGGAATTATATTTGATACTGATGTGGATAGGATTTC
Organism: uncultured Oscillospiraceae bacterium; assembly: GCA_964370025.1. Taxonomy (GTDB): domain Bacteria; phylum Bacillota; class Clostridia; order Peptostreptococcales; family Anaerovoracaceae; genus CAYJGJ01. The sequence continues at coordinate 14,117 of CAYJGJ010000031.1, read as the reverse complement.
GGCTGTAGATAAATATGGAAAGTCAATTAATCGAAACTCAATAATCGCACTATCTGCAACATTGATCGCGGACGAAAGTCCTAATACGACAATCGTTACCGACAGTATTACGAGTGTGCATTTATCTGATTTTCTCGAGAAGACTTTGAATTTGAAACATTTGAGATACATGCGTGGATATAAGAATGTAATTAATAAGGCAATAGAGTTAAATGACAATGAGATCGATAGCCAACTTGCAATTGAAACATCTGGTCATGCGGCGTTTAAGGAAAATTTTTTTTTAGACGACGGGGCATATTTGGCTGTGAAAATAGTAATTAAGGCGGCCTTGCTTGCAAAAAGTAGCTTAAGCTTAGATGTCCTATTGGATACTTTGAAACAGGCAAAAGAACAAGAAGAAATAAGATTTCCCATTTTATCGGAAGACTTTGCTGCATGTGGAGACGAGGTGTTGAACCATCTGGAAAGATGGATTATCAAACATAGTGAAGAATACAATATAAGTATAACTGCCCCTAATTATGAGGGCGTAAGGTTGGAATTTAAAAGCGAAAGAATCATGGGATGGGCACTTTTGAGAAAATCGTTGCATGATCCAATAATGCCACTCAATATAGAATGTGATGTTGAAAATGGGCTTATTGAAATAAAATCGATTTTGTATAAGTGTCTCAGTGTAATCAATGGTATTGATGTTAGCATGCTAAAGGTGTAGTATTTGGAGCACTAAAACTTAATGACTTCCACGAATGCTAATTTTCTTTCGTAATCCATCTCGATTAGTTCTGTAGGTTGGATGTTTTTGTTTGTCTTTTCGAAATAGTTCGCACTAGCATGCTCAAGGAGTGAATACACAAACTGAGAGCAATACATAATGTTTGGTTTATATGATCTACCTATAAGAATACCTATAAGATTGTAAGCACTTCCTGTTTCATTGATTTCTTTTATTTTATCAATCATCTTGCGTTTTTGTTCTGGAGTCACTTTGAGTGCATATACATAAACCGACGAATCTGGATGCTTCATTAGATAGGTGAGCAGCTCGGGATTCAATCCTGGCGGATTCAAACGCTCCCCTCCATTATAGCTTATCAATGTGTATAGTTCCTTGTCAAACGATATGGATACATGATTATATCGCTCGGCTGTAAATAATTTAAAAAAATTGCTCGGCACGCTTCCAGAATCAGAAAGTATTAAATATACATTAGGATCATCGAATGCCTGTTCAACCTTTTCAAAATACTCTTCGGTCAAAGTACCATTGTTAGTATAAATAAAAGAATTATTTCTTCTGAGTTCTTCAAGGCAAAAAGAAATATTCTTTAATGTCATAAAGTCTTTTACATTTTTTACTCTGCTCATTTTCTCTGATAATAGTATTTTAAAGTCTTTAATTCCGCCTAATGGAAGGAATATTTTGTTTTTACCAGCATGAAAAAAATAATTATTGTAGTTTTTCATTTCCAAAAAGCCTTCAAGTAAGAAAGACAATATTAGAAGTAGATAGAGAATTGTTCTGATAAAGAAGCTTGTAGGAGTATAGAAGGTTCTATCTGCGAAGATAGAAAAAATAAACCAATATTGTAAGAAGGTTACTGCACTAAATGAAAGTACTGCTACGAGTTTATTAAATATTCTCTCCGTAGTATTAAGTGATAGTAAAAACAGAATGATATTAGTTATCAAAAAAGTAATCCACACCGTATAGTCTGTACCTAGTATGATAAAGCTAATAGCAAATATGAAAAGATATAGTTTGAATATTTTGAATTTCCTCAAGGTAGTGTTCCTTCCTGTAATAAGTGTTATACTGTATCAAAATTGACCCTAAAGTCTTCTGTTAGTGTATTGTCTACGTGATATTTAATCGAGAGTATTGGGAATTTCTTTTCAAAATAAAGTTTATTGACTTTGTTGTGGCCTATCATGTATGAAAAATTCTTAGATGACGCATATAGACTTGTTTCGAGTTTGCAGTCTTCGACTTTCGTTGAGTCAGTCGGTAATTTATCATTGCAAATATACAATTGATAAGCATCTTGTATTTTCTTTTCGATAACTTCTCTTGCGATTTTCCCTTTTACTAGTTGAGAAAATGCAGGATGAAAAGTATTTCCATAGATATCTCTGTCTTCCGTAATCATGTCGGAGCTCTTTAACCCAATTCGAATTACATTGATTCCAGCATTTGTGATTATTTGATACATCTCTTTGGTAGTCTCGACTGCTTCATCTAATCGGAGTGGTATATATTCTCCACATCGGAGCATTTTTTCGAGTTTTGTATTTTTGATAACAATCGTGGGATAAAGACGGGCAATACTAGGGGACAACTTGACTAATTCATATGCGGAATAGATGCTTTTATCTTTTGTATCATTGGGAAGTCCTATCATTAATTGTAACCCCAAATCAAATCCAAAATCTTTGATCAGTTGTGAAGCATCGCGTACTTCCTTTACTCCATGTCCGCGTTCCGAGGCAACTAATACATCGTCACAAAATGATTGAACACCTAATTCAATAATGTCTACACCATAATGTTTTAAGTTCTGCAATATTTCTTTATTTATATAATCGGGTCGGGTAGAAATGTGTATTTTGTTCACATGGCCTGCATCTTTGTATTTTTTTGCAATTGCTAGGTATTGAGATTGTTCTATCGCGGGAATAGCTGTAAAGCTCCCTCCATAGAAAGCAATCTCTATAGTTTTGACGGTGCTTTTTTTTAGCGTAGAGAGATATTCTTCGATAGTTTTGGTTATTTCTTCTTCCGTAATCTGATTGTCGCTATGAATGTCGTCTATCAGCGCGCCTCTATTTTTAGCTGTAATTTTGTTCTGATTGCAAAATACACAGGTATTTGGACATCCCTTGTGAGATATAAATATTGGAATTATTGCATGAGTTTTCATTTTTTCACATTCTCTCACAAATACACATGACTATTTTTCAATATTCCTAAGTGCGCTGAATTAAATAATAATGCAGAGATTAATTTTAAAAATAAGTTATATAAATAATAGGCATTATTATTGTTGAATAAAGTTTGCAACACTGTTTTAGCACTCAATATTATAACAAATAGTCGAATTATATCAAAGAATAAAATTGTAAAGAAAAAGAAAATTAAGCAATTGATAAAATAAAAAACAAAAAAACCGTAAAATAATTGCAATTAAATCACTTTAATACGAAAAAAGATAGAATGTTTTTATAAATAGTGTATAATAATGTGCAATGGAAGATATAGGTATTATCAAGAGTGAGTATTAATAGGAGATGAAAATGGCACTGATTTACATCGCTGACGACGACATAAATATTTGCAAACTGCTCAAAAGCCAACTCGAAAATGATGGATTTGAAACGATGACATTTAACAATGGAAAAGATCTATTGCTCCAGTTTGGGAAAAGATCTTGCGACCTTGTTTTGACAGACATTATGATGCCAGAGTTAAATGGTTATGATTTGTGCAAAGAAATAAGGAAGTCGGCAGATATTCCTATCATAATGATTTCTGCAAAGGATGAAGAGATTGATATGATTATGGGACTCGAACTTGGAAGCGACGACTATATTTCTAAGCCATTCTCCCTCCGCGCTGTATCAATTAAAATTAGAAATATGCTCAGTAGATATGATAAATCAGGACAGGATGAGAAAGAAATGCTGACTTGCAAAGATCTGAAGCTTGATTTGTCATCTATGATCGTAATGTTGAATGAAAATAAATTCCCAACTACACTGAAAGAATATGAATTACTTGAATTTTTGGTTCGCAATAAAAATCAAGCATTTACAAGAGAGAAGATAATAGAGAATGTATGGGGTTATGAATATATTGGTGATACGAGACAGGTCGACCATATGATCAAAAGACTTAGGAAGAAAATATTGGATTTTGAGTGTGAATTTCAAATAGAAACCGTGTGGGGATTCGGCTATAGAGTAAGTGATTAATCTCTGGCTTAAGTTTATTAAGTAGTAATTCGTCATTTAATATTGTTTTGTGTTGAGGCCTCCAAAAAGCAATTTAAACAGTATCAACATATGGCAAGCAGATAGGTATCAGATATGAAAATAGGAAAAAAATTTGTTTTAGTCAATATTATTGTCACATTTTTAGCGATGAGTGTGCTTTCAGTAGTAATTATTAGAACGATAATGGAAGAAGCTGAGAATACAATTATTAAAGATTTAATTACAAGTAACGAGATTGTAACAAGTCGCTTAGAAAATCCGAGTAATAGTAATATAGTTCCAAGAGTCGATTTGTCGCCGTCTGTTACGTCAAATAATGTATATATTTATATTTATGATGTAGATAACAATTTTACTTACGATAACTACAAAAATGCTGACAATCGATTGATAAAAGATAGAATTGTCGAAAATTCATTGCAACAACCAAGAAATGAAATATCGCCTATTACCATTAACGATATGGAAATTAAAGTATATCTTGCGGACTTAGTTGTAGGCGAGGATAAATATACAATCATTACTGCAATTCCAAACGACGAAATATACGAAATTACTTCTGAAATAGTAAAGGTAGTATTAATTACAATATCTATAATAGGAATAGCAATAATAATATTTTTGAACTTCTTCTCAAGAAAGATAATTGCGCCGATGAACCCTATCATCAAGGGGATAGATGATTTTGCAGACAAGAAATTTGATAATCTTGTCAAAGTTAGCTCCAAAGATGAATTTGGAATATTGGCTGAAGAATTAAATGCAATGGCAATATCATTACAGAAAAACGATGTAGAGCAAAGGAAATTCTACGAAGATTTTTCTCACGATCTCAAAACCCCTATTGCAGTAATAAGTGGTTATGCTGAATGCCTTAAATCTGGAATAATCAAGGATTCTGATGAATCCTTAGTGCAGATCGTAGAAGAATGTCAAAAACTTAAAAAACAGATTGAAAACATGATTTATCTAAGTAAGCTCGATACGATAAAAGAAAATATGGAGCTTGAAAAAATTGCAGTCAAAGATATTTTATCTGATGTAATAACCGAGATAGATAGTCTTATAATAATAAATGAAATAGATGTCGAATTTGAAGTTGGAGAAGATTTATTCATAATAGGAGACAAAGAAAAGTTGGCACGAGCCCTTCGTAATATCATATCTAATGCGATAAAACACACAAAAGATGTCATAAGGATTGAGGCATATGCAAAAGAGTCCATGCTTTCCGAATCTGTGAATGCGTCACAGGAAATAGGGAATGAGATAGTAATAACTATCAGTGATAATGGAAAAGGGTTTGCCAAAGAAATTCTCAATGATCCTTTTAGCAGGGTGAAGCTTGAAAGTTACGATGGATCGAATATAGGATTGTCGATTGTCAAAAAAATAATAGATAAGCATAATGGAAAGGTTGCTATATACAATTCAGAAAAAGGAGGTGCAATCTGCAAAATAGTTTTGCCATAATTGTGCCACAATTACAACTAATTTTTATCATAATATCTTGTTAGTATATAGAGAGCATATCACGTATGATTAATTGAACGGTGCTGATATTTCTCACTTCGCACGCATTTTCCCAAAAGGTAACACGTGTTTTCTAAGTGCTTTTAGCAACTAGTCGTGCGTGATATGCAACTATAAAATAATGCAGTGAAAATCGTAAAAATAATATTATGAGGGGGCTAATTATGTTAACTACAATAATGCGAAAAATAATAAAAAGTAAGGACGGTAGAGATTCTTATTCGATATCTATTGCGAGAAAAGAAGATATAGATGAGATACTTGCAATTAAAAAAGAAGCACATGATCTTACTGTATTTCAAAATCCTGAATTATATAAAAAGAGTGAAATGCTTTTCACTGATAATTTACTTAATGCTCATTTCGAAACAGATAATAAAGCGTTTCTACTTCTCAAAAAGGACGATAAACTTATAGGATATCTCATGTACGAGATTGTAGAGGTAACTCTTTCGATGATGGTAAATAGGAAGTATTTATATGTCGAAGATTTTGCGATTACAAAAGAGTATAGAAAAAAAGGATATGGATCAATGCTCTTTTCCGAGACAGAGCTTCTGGCAGAGAAGCTAGGTGCAAACTGTGTTGAACTTGCAGTTCGAGTAAGCAACAGGAATGCATTTAAATTTTATAGAAAAAAAGGATTTCATATAAGGGCCTGTAGAATGTACAAAAACCTATAAGTAAGTTTTACTTAATAAGAAAATATATTGAAAATGATAGTGTAGTGACGAAAAATCGCTACACTTTTTTTGTAATCAGAAGTTGCAATTTTTATGAAGTATAAATCTCTGTAAATTTGCATTTTGCACGATTTTGTGTTAAAAATAAGGGAGTATATTTTAAAGGTGGGAGTGCTTCAAGAGAGTTGTTTCTATATGTATGGTAAGTTTGACTTTATTCTGGAGATATCGTGAAAGAGATAATTGCAAAAAGTATAATTTCACCGAAAAATAGTATGAATATATACCGTGGTTGCACTCACGGATGCATTTACTGTGATAGTCGAAGCGAAATATATGGAAAAACGTATGATTTTGAAGACATCGAAGTTAAAATCAACGCTTTAGAACTTATTGAAAAAGAATTGGCGAAGAAACGCAATAAAGGAATGATTGTCACGGGCGCTATGACCGACCCATACCTTCCGCTTGAAGAAGAATTTGAATACACGCGCAAAACACTTGAACTAATTGAAAAATATGAGTTCGGTGTTGCCTTGCTTACTAAATCTGATTTGATACTTCGAGATATAGATATTTTAAAACGTATTAGTGAAAAAACAAAATGCGTGGTCCAAATTACATTGACTACATACGATGAAGATTTGTGCAGTATTCTAGAACCTAATGTTTGCACAACCGCAAGACGATTTGAAGTTTTGAAAGAAATGCAAAAGGCCGGAATTCCTACAGTAGTATGGCTTACCCCGACATTACCTTATATTAATGATACAGAAGAGAATATCAATGGGATATTGCAATATTGTAAAGATGCGGAAGTGAAAGGAATTTTAACTTTCGGTGTAGGCATGACACTTAGATACGGTAATAGAGAATATTTTTACAAAAAACTTGACGAACACTTTCCTGATTTAAAGCGTGAATACATGAAAAGTTTCGGTGCATCTTACGGCGTACGAGGTCCGAACAACGCTAAACTAGCAAGAATGATTCGTACATTTTGTAAAAAAAATGATATCCTTTATGGGGAAAAAGAGATTTTCGGCTATGTTTGGGATTTTCCATTAAATGAAGAACAAATAAGCTTGTATGATATGTGAAAAGAAGTAGTTTAGGAGGTGAAAATGTTAAAAAGAGACGAACATGTAACAAGTGAGGGTACGTGGTTCGGACTTAATTGTCCGGAAAAAAAGGTAGAAGAAGTTGATGTAGTAGTCTTTGGTATTCCATATGACGGCGGAGTCAGTTATAGAAGCGGTGCATCCGAAGCCCCAAATGTTTTAAGAAGTAACACATACACTCCAACGCCATCTACAGAGAGGCTTCAATATTTTGATGAACTTATGGTGCATGATGGAGGAGACTTTGTTGGTGATGATAGAGACGTAGTTTTTGCTGAAATTCAAGAATATGTGACGGAATTGACTACTAAAGGAATTGCCTTTACTATGGTAGGTGGTGATCATTCTACTACGATTCCTGTTCAAAGAGGTATTAATCAGGCATTAAACGAATCTTTCGGAATTATTCATATAGATGCACATATGGACTTATGTGGTGAGTTATACGGAGATCCATTATCACACGGGTGCACAGAAATGCGCGCATTAGACTTGGAGCATGTTGACTCTCTAGAAAATTTATATTTTATTGGAATACGCTCGATCGAGCCGGATGAATATGAATTTAGTAAGCAGAATAAAATACAAGTTAAGACAGCGTATGATTGTTTTCATGAAGGAATCGAGGCAGTCGCGGAAGATTGTATATCTAAAATGAAGAAGTTTGATAAAGTATATTTGACTTTCGATATTGATGCCCTCGATCCAGGTTATGCAGCGGGAACTGGCACTCCTCAGTTCGGAGGAATTACCCCTCGTATGGCACTTACTTTGCTAGAACGGCTCTTCACACAGTTGAATATAATGGCGTTCGATGTTGTTGAAATTTCACCACCATTAGATCCGTCTCTGACAGCTATGTATGCAGGTAGAAAAATCATAGCTGAATGCTGGGGGCACTGGGCGAACAAACTGGGAAAACTAAAATAGCCCTAATAATCAGTTTCAAATAGTTATCACTAACTAATCGTTAATCAGTACTAATTATTACGAAGGTATAAACTATGTCAAATAAAGTAGAAAAGGAAATGATGTTTTCCACATTATCAAAATCGGAAGTGATAGAGATGTCTATACGTCATCATTTTGTATTGAATGGATATAGGCAATACAAAATGAGCAACTTTGAAAACTATGAACTCTACCACGAGCACAGGGATTTTTTGAAAAACACAAACATCATTACTTTTACAGATGGAAATGGCAAGTTAAAAGCATTAAAGCCGGATGTTACGATGAGTATCATCAAGCACACTACTACCGATGAAGTGCAAAGCAAGTTGTTTTATGTCGAAAACGTGTTTAGGACAGCTCCAAACAGCGGAGATATCAAAGAAATAAAGCAAATGGGTGTGGAATACATCGGTGCTACCGATTTGTATTCCGTGGTCGAAATTTTAAAGCTAGCAACTACCTGTTTAAGCATTTTTAGCGATGACTATATACTGAATATTAATAATATTAGCTTTGTCACCGATTTTATCGACACTTTGAGTATATCTGGCAAGGCCAAAGATGAAATAATAAAAAGTATAAGCGAAAAGAATGCACATACGGTTTCCGAAATTGCAGAAAAAGAGAAATGTAGCAAAGAGCAGGTCGGAACACTTGTGGCCCTAACTACTACATCAGGTAAAATCGATACAGTACTCGATAAAATTTCCAAGCATATTAGCTCAGAAAAAATGAAGTCATCATATGATGCTTTGTTTAAATTATGTAACGTATTAAAGTCGACAGGTATACATCAAAACATAAGAATAGACTTTTCTACATTAAGCCCGCTAGATGCAAAATATTATAACGGAATAATTTTCCAGGGATTTATCAAAGGAACTCCATCAGCCGTGCTGACGGGGGGGAGATATGACAATTTGATGCAATACTTTGATAAGCCGCAAAGTGCGGTGGGATTCGCAATTCAACTTAGCGATGTACTTCGCTCACAACCGGATAATTCGGAGTATGATGTCGATGTTGCGATTATTTACGACGAAAAATGCGATATTGCACATATTATAAAAAAGGTAGAGGAGTTTCAACAAAAAGGCAAATGTGTGAATGCTATTTGCAAGAACAAACTCCCGCTGACTCTCAAAGCGGAGAAAGAATATTACTTAGACGAACCTGGAGAAATAAAATGATTACAATAGCACTTCCCAAAGGAAGATTAGGTGATAAGGCTTACGATTTGTTTGCCGCAATTAGTTATGACTGCGAAGAAATAAAGCAAGATAATAGGAAACTAGTTTTCGAGAATAAAGAAAAAGGTGTGAAATATATATTGGTAAAACCAGCGGATGTTGCGATATATGTCGAAAAAGGAGCTGCCGATTTGGGTGTCGTAGGAAAAGATGTGTTATCTGAATCATCTCCGGATGTATATGAACTCACAGACTTGGGATTTGGTAAATGCGCACTTGCTGTAGCCGCTCCCAAAGGATGGCAGGAAAACTTGTCAGCTCCATTACGCATTGCGACCAAATATCCGAATGTAGCACATAAGTTTTACAGCGACAAAAGTCGTAGTATCGAAATAATTAAATTGAATGGAAGTATAGAGCTAGCTCCACTCCTAAAAATTAGTGATGTAATAGTGGACATCGTTGAAAGTGGAAAAACACTGGAAGAAAACGGATTGTATGTACATGAGCAAATACTACCCTGCAGTGCAAGATTAATTGCAAATAAGGCGTCGTATTCTTTTTTGAGTGAAGAAATTAACAGCATACTTAGTAACTTACATAATGGAGATAGCATATGAAAATATATAAATACTCAGAAATTCCACTATCGGAAATTTTAAAACGAGAACAAGAAGAGATAAGTGACAAAATAGAAAAAGATGTCATTAATATAATAAGAGATGTGAGATTGAGCGGCGACGATGCCTTGTTAGACTTCACGGAAAAATTCGATGGAGTAAAGCTATCTGCTATTGGTGAGAATTCAATTCCTGCACTCAAAGTTACAGAAGATGAAATAGAAAAAGCGTATTTAGATCAAAGCGAGATATTCATCCAATCATTTGAAAAAGCTGCAAGCAACATTCACAGGTTTCATTTAAGACAAAAGAGACAAGGATTTATTGCCGACGAAGCTGGTGGGATAATATTGGGGCAAAAAATCACACCTATAGAAAGGGTGGGAATCTATGTACCAGGGGGGACAGCAAGCTATCCTTCTAGCGTGCTTATGAACGCTATCCCAGCAAAAATAGCGGGCGTGAAAGAAATCATAATGGTAACACCGCCATCAAAAGACGGTAGCATCGAGCCATCAATACTAGCTGCAGCGAAAATAGCAGGAGTTACATCAATTTATAAAGTAGGTGGTGCACAAGCCGTCGCAGCACTGGCATATGGAACAGAAACTATTCCTAAAGTTGATAAAATAGTGGGACCGGGTAATGCTTATGTTGCCGCAGCGAAGAGAAGAGTTTTTGGACTTGTAGATATAGACATGATAGCAGGTCCAAGCGAAATATTAGTAATCGCTGATAAAACAGCTAATCCCAAACACATTGCAGCCGATATGTTGAGCCAAGCAGAGCACGATAAGCTTGCAAGCGCGGTTCTCGTTTGTGATAGTGAAGAGCTTGCCGCATCTGTCAAGTCAGAAATTGAAAAGCAGGTAAAATTGCTTCCTAGGAGAGACATTGCAAAAGTTTCTATAGAGGACAATTGTAAAATTATTATTACTGCTAACTTGAGCGAAGCAGTATACATATCGAATGAGATTGCTCCTGAACATTTAGAAATATTTACGGACAATCCTTTTGAATTTTTAAATGACATAAAGAATGCAGGAAGCATCTTCTTGGGTAAAAATACGCCCGAAGCTGTGGGAGATTATTTCGCAGGTCCTAATCACACATTGCCGACGAGTGGAACGGCAAGATTTTCTTCACCTTTGTCAGTAGACGATTTTATCAAAAAATCGAGCTTTGCGTTTTATACTGAAGAAGCGCTATCAAAGGCAAAAGATGACATCGTGTTTATGGCAAGGACAGAAGGTCTCCATGCGCATGCGCAGTCAGTATCGAGTCGTTTCGATGAAGATGTCCCAGAAGTGGCAGAAATAAAGAAAAAGAACTAGCAAAGGAGGAATATAGATGAGTCGATTCATGACAAGCAAATTGAGCAACTTAGTGCCTTATACGCCAGGAGAACAACCGCCGCGAGTATCTGAATTGATCAAACTCAATACAAACGAAAGTCCATTCGCACCGGCGCCGAAGATAAAAGAGGCAATCTGTGGAAGTTCAATCATAGAAGATTTGCGACTCTACTCAGATCCTGTAACTGCCGAATTGCTCCGCGAATTTTCAAAATATTGCAATGTAGAATCTAATAACGTGATATTTGGAAACGGTTCTGATGAGTTGCTAGCCTTTTCATTTGCAGCATTCGGTGAAAAAGGATTTGCTTTTCCTGACATCACATATAGCTTTTACAAAGTATTTGCCGATTTATATTTTTGTGACAAACAGATTGTACCATTGGAAGAGGACTTTTCAATCGATGTGTCAAAATATAAAAATATAGATAAAAGTGTAATAATTGCGAATCCGAATGCTCCTACGGGGATAGCTCTTACCACGGAAAGAATTGAGGATCTTCTGAATCAGAATATCGATAGACTTGTAATTATAGATGAGGCATATGTAGATTTTGGTGGGCAAAGCTGTATCAGTCTAACTAAGAAATATGATAATCTATTGGTCATTGGGACTTTTTCAAAAAGCAGAAACCTTGCGGGAGCAAGACTTGGATATGCGATTGGAAATGAAAAAATCATCGCGGACTTAAATACTGTCAAATTCAGCTTTAATCCATATAATATAAATAGTTTGAGTATGATAGCTGGGATTGAATCAGTCAAAGATGTAGATTATTTTGAAGAATGTTGCAGCACTATAATTAATAATAGAGAAAATACAATCATTGAACTTCAAAAACTAGGCTTTACTATTACTGAAAGCAAGGCGAATTTTTTATTTGCTTCTCCTCCAAAAATTACTGCATCTGAATACTTCAAAAAACTACGTGAGAATAATATTGTCGTAAGATATTTCGATGCTGAGCGTATTGATAATTATGTAAGGATTACAATAGGAACAGACGAGCAAATGAAAAAACTCATAGAAACAACGAAAAAAATATTAGAAGAAAATTAGTCGGAAGGGGAAGGGATATACAAATGAGAACAGCAGAAGTAGCAAGAAAAACTACGGAAACGGATATATTAGTCCGTCTTAATGTAGATGGAAGCGGCATATATAATATTGAGACAGGATCTGGATTCTTAGATCACATGCTTGAGTTGTTTACTAGGCATGGCAGATTTGATATCGATATAGCGTGCAAAGGCGATATTTTTGTCGATGACCACCATACTGTAGAAGATGTCGCAATAGTGTTAGGTGCGGCATTTAACGAAGCATTGGGTGATAAACATGGCATACGCAGATATGGGGATTGTACATTACCGATGGACGAAACCCTCGTAATTGCAGCAGTTGATATAAGTGGGCGAAGCACTCTTGGGTATGCATTAGAAATTCCAACAGAAAAAATTGGTATATTCGACACTGAACTTGTAAAGGAATTCATGACCGCATTTTGTCGTTCGCTTGGCGCAACTATTCATGTAAAATCACTCGCAGGTGAAAACTCGCATCATATAGTAGAAGCTGCATTCAAGGCGTTGGCTCGTGCACTCTCACAAGCTTTGGCAATCGAACTCAAATATGCAAACGAGGTTCCTTCTACTAAAGGACTGATATAAAACAAGAGATTCAAATAATAGAAATAAAAAAAGGATGTAACGTGAATAAAAAAGTAGCAATTGTAGAATATGGTGTGGGAAATGTATTTAGCTTGTCGACGTCTTTAAAGTACTTAGGCATCGACGCTATAATTACGAGCGATTCTAAACAGTTGGCGGAAGCAACGCATATATTTTTGCCTGGTGTAGGTGCTTTTGGCGATGCAATGCTTAAGCTAGAAGAATATAATTTAGTTTCTGATTTAAAGAAACTTGCTAATGAAGGCAAAAACATAATGGGAATTTGTCTTGGAATGCAGGTGTTGTTTGAACAAGGAGAAGAATACGGAGTTCACGAGGGCTTAGGGCTAATCGAGGGGCAAATAGTCGATATGAAACAAGGCTTGTCAGACGCAGGTTTTTCATATAAAGTTCCACATATGGGATGGAATAAGCTGCAATTCGAAAATGTTCATCGATTAGAAGATGATTCGAATAATGTATATAATCCGTTAGTACAGGGAATTAATAATGGTGATAGTGTTTACTTCGTGCATTCTTACTACGCTAAAAATTGTGAGAAATCACTCGTTGCCACATCAGAATATGGAATAAGCATCCCTGCAATAGTAGCAAAAGATAATATCTGCGGTTGCCAATTCCATCCAGAAAAAAGCGGTAAAGTAGGGCTTCAAATTTTAAAGGCATTTGTTGATTTGTAATGCTTCGACTAGTATGTCCTTTTAATAATTTGGTTATTAGTATTTCGTTTTAAATAAACTAAGCCGCCTTGCATGACAAGGCGGCTTAAAGCATTTTGCTGTTAATAATTTCAACCATCTTAATTGGGAAATTTTACATAAATATTTGGAATCCGTCGTACAAATATGCACTCTATTCCATTTTCTATTATATACTTACCTTTATGTTATTAGATTACTTCGCCAATTTTCTTCTACGTATACCTGTCGTTAAAGCTATTCCGCCTAATGCAACAAGTCCCATTACTACATAT
>CAYJGJ010000030.1:0-15767 GCA_964370025.1 uncultured Oscillospiraceae bacterium | reverse complement strand
TGGCACTTCTCTTCCCTCCTAATGCAGCAATTAAATAATAATTACTTGCTTAAAAAATTAGTCTAACTAATTGAATTGCATTGTTACTTCACCCGATTACTCGGATTACTCTAATGTAGTACTGCAATTACGTACTACTTAGTTTTGCGGGGGTACTCGACACCTTCATAATAAAGGCGGCGCGGCACTCAAATCTAAATATCTATGTATCTATATTAAGAGCCCAATTCCCGAACTTATCTACTTTTTAGCTCTTTTAGCACCGTACTTCGAACGTGACTGTTGTCTGTTCGCTACGCCTGCCGTGTCCAAAGTTCCTCTAACTATATGGTATCTTACGCCGGGAAGGTCTTTTACTCTCCCGCCTCTGATTAAGACAACACTATGTTCTTGAAGATTGTGACCAATCCCAGGGATATATGCTGTAACTTCGATTCCATTAGTTAAACGTATTCTAGCAACTTTTCTGAGAGCTGAATTAGGCTTCTTAGGTGTAACAGTCTTTACAGATGTACACACTCCTCTTTTTTGCGGTGAATTAGTGTTAGTTAATTCTCTGCGAAGTGAGTTGAACCCTTTTCCCAAAGCTGGTGCCGTAGATTTTTTTTCGGACGACGTACGTCCATCTCGTACTAATTGGTTGATTGTAGGCATTTATTTCTCCTTTCTTAATAAGATATATATATTTACGCAGAACGAAGAGAATCGCACTGCGACAAATATCTCAGCAAGTTATACTATCATATTTTAGCAAATCATGTCAACAATTAATAATAATTATTGATTATCATCTTCAAATTCAAGTCCACCGTCATCGGAAACAAAACTGTTTTCACTGGTTGCTTCATCACTTATTTTTTCAAACTTTAGGTCATCATTCCCCATATCATCTTCAGAAGTTTCATATACTAAAATTGAATCTTTAGCATTAGAGTCTGCTGGGTATGCACTGTAGGTCGGACTGTTTTGATATTTTAGCAAGCCGTCGTCTTCATTCATTGCGTTACGCAATTCCGCTTCTTCCATCATTGCTGTATGCTCACCATAGTCAATTTCTACTGATTTGTATTTACCCAATCCAGTACCTGCTGGGATAAGCTTTCCAATGATTACATTTTCCTTAAGTCCTTGCAGTTTATCTTTTTTTCCTTTTATCGCAGCATCTGTCAGTACCTTTGTCGTTTCTTGGAACGATGCGGCAGATAGGAATGAATGACTAGACAATGCATTTTTAGTAATAGGAAGTAATAAGCGTTTAAATGTTGCTGGCTCTAATCCATTAGCGACTGCAATTTCGTTAGCTTCATCTATATCAGACTTCGTATATTGAGCCTCAGGAAGTAATTCGGTATCATTCGATTCTACTACCTTGTACATTGAAAGCATTTGGTTTACAATTATTTCGATATGCTTATCGTTGATGTCTACCCCTTGTTGCTTATAAACACGCTGCACTTCCTTAAGCAAGTAATTGTATACTCCCTCAACTCCCTTAATTCTCAGTATATCATTAGGACTCAACGGTCCTGCAGTAATATTGTCTCCAGCATTGACCATATCGCCCTCGTTTACAACTATCTTAGCACCATATGGTATGTTGTATGTCATCACTTCTTCGCCTTCAATAATTACTTCCGTAGTATTGTCCAGATTAGGAGTAATCGACACAACTTTTCCATCTGCTTCGCATATTTGGGCCAATCCTTTAGGTGTTCTAGCTTCGAAAAGTTCCTCTACTCTCGGCAAACCTTGTGTAATGTCGCTACCTGCTACACCACCTGTATGGAATGTTCTCATAGTAAGTTGTGTGCCCGGTTCACCTATCGATTGCGCGGCAGTGATTCCTACAGGTTCCCCTATATTTACCATCTCACCAGTCGCTAAGTCTTTTCCGTAACACTTTGTGCATATTCCGACTTTGCATTTGCACCCCATTGCAGATCTAATAGTTACTTCTTCGATGCCTTTTTGTTCTATTTTTTCCGCTTCTTCCGTAGTAATCATAGCTCCCTTATTGACTATGATTTCTTGAGTCTCAGGATCTAATATATCATTTAGTGAGATTCTTCCCATAATTCTTTGGTGCAATGGTTCGATTACTTGCTTACCGTCTACGAACGCTCTAATCTTCGTTCCTTCTGTAGAACCACAGTCGATTTCTCCGACAATCATATTATGAGATACGTCTACTAATCTTCTTGTCAAATATCCCGAGTCAGCTGTTCTAAGCGCCGTATCGATCAGACCTTTTCTAGCTCCGTTGGACGATATGAAATATTCTAGTACGGATAAGCCTTCACGGAAGTTTGATTTGATAGGAACTTCTACGATTCGACCAGATGCGTTCGTCATAAGTCCTCTCATACCACCTACTTGTTTGATTTGATTCTTACTTCCTCTCGCTCCTGAGTCGGCCATGATGAACAAGTTATTCAATGGATCTAGAGAGTCGATTAATGCATCGGCAACATCGTCCGTCGCTTTATTCCAAATATCAACTACCTTTTCGTATCTTTCATCGTTGGACATAAGGCCCATACGATAAAGTTTTTCGTATTCATCTACCTTCTTTTCCGCTCCATCTAAAATGTCGTCTTTTTCTGTCGGAATTTCCATATCGCTGACGCTTATCGTAATAGCGGCTTTTGTTGCGTATTTATATCCCATATCTTTGATATAATCTAAGATTTGTGCGGTTCGCGCGTTACCAAACATCGCATGGCATTTGTTGATTACAACACCTAATGCTTTTTTATCACATAAGAAATCTATCTCAAGGCCATATGGATCAACATTTCTATCTACAAAACCGAGGTCTTGCGGCATTCCTTGGTTAAAAATAAACCTTCCGACTGTCGATTCTATCAATCTACCTCTAGTATCTCCTTCTAAGTAACATCTTACTTTTACAAGAGCATGTATTCCTACCGTTCCATTTTGGTAAGCCATGATCATTTCGTCCATGTTAGAGAATACTTTACCATCGCCTCTTTCGGCTGGAGTATTTCTCTCGTCGCTTCCCTTGTGAGTTAAGTAGTATGTACCTAAAATCATATCCTGTGTAGGCGTGGTGATCGGATATCCATCTTTCGGAGCAAGTATATTATTAGTAGAAAGCATTAAGAAACGCGCTTCGGCTTGTGCTTCAACAGAAAGTGGCACGTGTACTGCCATTTGGTCGCCGTCAAAGTCGGCGTTGAATGCTGTACACACCAATGGGTGCAATTTGATTGCTTTACCGTCTACCAATACTGGCTCAAATGCTTGGATACCTAGTCTATGCAAGGTAGGAGCACGGTTTAGCAATACCGGATGTTCTTGTACTACCTTTTCTAATACATCCCAGACTTCATCGTCTTCTCTTTCGATCATCCTACGTGCTGATTTTCCATTTTTGTCGTCTACTATTTTAGACAATTCTTTCATCACGAAAGGATCGAACAGTTTGAGCGCCATCTTTTTGGGCAATCCACACTGATGGAATTTCAAATCGGGGCCAACGACTATTACAGAACGTCCTGAATAGTCTACACGCTTTCCAAGCAAGTTTTGTCTCAATCGTCCTTGTTTCCCTTTGAGCATATGAGTTAGCGACTTAAGCTCTGTCTTTGAGTTTTGCGCTGTTACAGGTTTCCCTCTTCTGCCATTGTCAAAAAGTGAATCTACCGCTTCTTGTATCATTCTCTTTTCGTTTCTGCATATTAGATCCGCCGCTTTTATCTCTATCAGTCTCTTTAATCTATTATTTCTAATGATTAGTCTTCTATATAAATCGTTCAAATCGGCTGTCGCAAATCGTCCACCATCCAGTTGTACCAATGGTCTTAGGTCTGGTGGAATTACAGGTATTGTCTGTAAAATCATCCATTCAGGACGGTTTCCTGAAGATCTAAATGCTTCCATAATTTCAAGGCGTTTGATGAGTCTTGATTTTTTTGATTTTATAGCAGTCTTGACTTGTTCTCTCAATTCCACTACAGCAGCTTCTACGTCGATCTTCTCGAGAATATCTCTGATAGCTTCTGCTCCCATGCCTGCCTTGAAACGATTTCCATACTCAGATTCCGCTTCAATGAATTGCTGTTCCGTCAATATCTGCTTGTATTTAAGAGGAGTATCTCCTGGATCTGTAACAATGTAGCTAGCGTAATATAGTATTTTTTCTAAAACAGGTCCAGATAGGTCTAACACAAGTCCTAATCTACTCGGAGAACCTTTGAAAAACCATATGTGAGAAACTGGTGTCGCAAGCTCAATATGACCCATTCTTTCTCTTCTAACTTTTGATTTAGTTATTTCTACTCCACATGCTTCACATTTTTGTCCTTTAAATCTACTGCCCTTGAGCTTTCTACAGCTACATTCCCAGTTCTTCGAAGGTCCAAATATTTTTTCGCAAAACAAGCCTCCTTGTTCTGGTTTAGATGATTTGTGATTTAATGTATCTGCGCTTTTTACTTCTCCATATGACCACTCTTTGATGACCTCGGGTGATGCTATTCCTATTTGTATCGATTCTACTTTGTTGGAATCATAGTTTCTTTCTTTCAATGGGATTACCTCCTTAACCATTTATCACGTAACGATTATTCATCATAACTATCAATGAAGAAATCATCATCATCTAAGCCATCTTTGTCAAATATTGAATTTAATCCATTTTCATCATCTTCATCACTTTCGAGATCATCGTCGTCTGGCTTGTCTTCATAATGCTGTGCGATAATAACTCCCTCTTCTTCTAATTTTCTCTCATTTTCCATTCTTAGCTTTAGCTCCTCCGGAGACAATACTACATTTTCTCCGTCAAGAGGATATTCGATAGGAATAATATCATCGTCTTCCGTCAACACTTTCACATCGAGTGCTAAGCTTTGCATTTCTTTTATCAATACTTTAAACGAGTCTGGCATGCCTGTTTGATTGATGTTTTTACCTTTTACGATTGATTCGAATGCCTTATCTCTGCCCACGATATCGTCTGACTTAACTGTCAAAAGTTCTTGTAAAGTGTGTGCTGCTCCATATGCTTCAAGTGCCCAAACTTCCATCTCTCCGAATCTTTGTCCACCGAATTGAGCTTTACCACCTAATGGCTGTTGTGTTACAAGCGAATACGGTCCTACGCTTCTAGCGTGAATCTTATCGTCGACTAAATGGTGAAGTTTTAACATATACATGTATCCAACTGTTACAGGGTTATCGAATTCTTCACCAGTACGTCCATCTCTGAGTGTCAGCTTTCCTGTCTTTGGATACCCAGTTTCATCTAGGAATTCTATAATATCTTTTTCGGATGCTCCGTCGAATACTGGAGTTACTATGTGCCATCCCTTTTCTTTTGCTGCCAATCCCAAATGAACTTCTAATACTTGTCCAACATTCATACGGGAAGGAACGCCTAGCGGATTTAGCAATACTTGTAATGCTTCTCCATTTTCCATAAATGGCATGTCTGATTCCGGTAAGATCAAGGAAATTACTCCCTTGTTTCCATGTCTACCTGCCATTTTGTCGCCCACGTTTATTTTTTTCTTCGATGCTACCGAACATCTTACTATCTTGTGAACATTCGCATCCAACTCATCTCCATTTTCACGAGAAAACGATTTTACATCTACAACTATTCCCGATTGTCCATGGGGAACTTTCAAAGAAGTATTCCTTGAATCTAACGCTTTGTTTTCAAATATACGGAAAAGCAAGTTGTGCTCTGATTCAAATGTGGTAGGAGCTTTTGGAGTTACTTTACCAACGAGAATGTTCTCCGCCTCTACTTCTGCACCGATTCTAATTATACCATCTTGGTCAAGGTTGCGAAGTTTATCTTCCGAAATATCTACTATTTCGGATGTGATTTCTTCTGAACCGAGTTTAGTTTGAAGTGCTTTAGTTTCATATTTTTCTATATGTAGCGATGTCAAAGTATCTTGCATAACAAGCTTTTCATTAAGGATTATAGCATCTTCGTAGTTATAACCTTCCCACGCCATAAACCCAACGAGCAAGTTCTTGCCCAATGCGATTTCACCCATGTCAGTAGCAGAACCGTCTGCGATTACTTCATATTGCTCAATATTTTCACCCTTGAATACGATCGGTTTTTGGTTTACACACGTAGATTGATTTGAACGCTTAAACTTAAGAAGATTGTACTGATCGATCTCGCCATTATCATTTCTTCTAATTACGATTCGTTGTCCATCTACATATTCTACGACTCCAGCGTTGCGAGCTTGTACGGTTACTCCAGAATCTCTTGCCGCTCTACTTTCCATCCCGGTTCCGACCATTGGTGCTTCTGCAACTAGGAGCGGAACCGCTTGTCTTTGCATGTTAGACCCCATAAGTGCACGGTTTGCATCGTCGTTTTCTAAAAAGGGTATCATAGCCGCAGCAACCGATACGAGCTGTTTAGGAGAAACGTCTATATAATCTACTTGCTCACGAGGAACAAGTAATATTTCACCACCAATTCCTCTCGCTGCGATTTTGAGGTTGATGAAATGGCCTTCACTGTCGATCGGTTCATTCGCTTGAGCGATTATCATCGGCTCTTCTTCGTCCGCTGCTAGATAGTGAATTTCATTAGTAACCTTATTATTCTTTTTATCTACAACTCTGTATGGAGTTTTGATGAAGCCATATTCGTCGACTACTGCGTGTGTAGTCAAACAACCTATAAGACCGATATTTTGTCCTTCGGGAGTTTCTATTGGACACATTCTTCCATAATGTGAATGATGTACGTCACGAACTTCTACACTTGCACGTTCACGCGATACACCGCCCGGACCTAGCGCAGAAAGTCTTCTTTTATTTGTCAGCTCCGCAAGTGGGTTCGTTTGGTCCATAAATTGAGACAACTGCGAACTGCCAAAGAATTCTTTAATTACGGATGTTAAAGGATAAGAGAATATCAATTTTTTAGGCGCGATAGATGTTTAGGGCAAAGATCCCCCTTATGTTTTACTAACTTTTCTTTAAGCTCCTCGTTTGATTTTGAATTCATCAAAATCTCAGAAAGAACTGGATAAAACACACGTTTCGGCAATCCCAACTCTGAAATATCGTCTTCGATATATACTGACAAATCTACGAAGTTATTACCAATTACTCTAGTTTCATTCTCTTCGCCATCTTTGCTCAACACCAAAACACTTTTGACACCAGCATTTTCAATTTGCTTTGCTAACTCTCTGTCGATTAGACTACCCTTTTCAACCAAAAATTCTCCAGTATTAGGATCAATTACATCTTCCATAGCAGTAGCGTTTATGAGTCTTTCCACAAGTCCCAGTTTTTTATTAAACTTCATTCTTCCTACTTTTGCCAAATCATATCTCTTAGGATTGAAAAGTAGATTTTTTAAAGTTTCTTGAGCCTTTTCGACCGATGGTGGTTCACCAGGTCTTAATTTTTTATATACTTCTTTTATTGCAGTTTCATAATCTGCAGTTGAATCTTTTTGTAAAGTTTGTAGAATTCTATAATCTTCACCAAAAGTTTCAAATATTTCATCATTTGTTCCAAAACCTAATGCACGCAAAAATGTAGTCAGAGGGAATTTATTTTTTCTATCTAACTTAACTATAATATTTTCTATTTTTCCTGTTTCAAACTCTATCCACGCACCTCTATTAGGAATGATTTCTCCTGAAAAGAGGGCCTTGTTGTACTTATTATAAGTAACATAGTAGTATGAACTAGGGGAACGAACTAGCTGCGATACAACAACTCTCTCCGCTCCATTGTATATAAATGTTCCATTTTCTGTCATCACCGGGAACATTCCTAAAGAGATTTCCTGTGGAATTATCTCTCCTGTCTCTTTGTTAATCAACCTTGTTTGAACTTTCAAGGCAGCTTCATATGTTTTTTCTTTTTCTTTACACTCGTTTTGATTATATTTGGTAAAGTCTTCAAAGTAATAGTCTAAAAATTCTAGCATATGATTCCCCGTATAGTCTTTTATCGGTGAAATTTCTTCAAAGACTTCTTTAACTCCCTCCCTCTTAAACCATTCGTACGAATCTATTTGGTTTTTGATTAGGTTAGGCATCTCACAGATTTCATCTATCTGAGAATATGACATACGGTTTCTCTTACCAGTTTGAATAGGTTTTGGCATAGTTTACACTCCTTTTCATATATAATCACGGCATTTTGGAACTTATAATTTTACTACTCTTTTTAAAAAAAATCAAGCACTTTTAGAAAAAAAATGAAAAAAGATGATATTTTTTTTCATTTCATCCGAAAATACACTGAAAGTGGTGATAAATAATAAATTGGCGCTCACTTGCATTTAGTGTGCAAAATTGGTAAAATGCTAAGGAAAATCAACTATTATTACTATTTTATCACATATTACGATTTAATAAAGGAATAAACTATGTACGATGTACTAATAATTGGATGCGGAGTCGTCGGCGCATCAATCGCGTATGAGCTGTCAAAACACGATATATCTATCGCAGTAGTCGAAAAAGAAAATGACGTGGCCACGGGAACTTCTAAAGCAAATAGTGCGATACTCCACTCGGGATATGATCCGAAACCAGGTACTCTAATTGCGAAACTAAATGTCGAAAGCGTACCTCTTACTAAGGAAGTCTGCCGCAAACTTGATGTCCTATGCAAGAATATTGGGAGTCTTACTGTAGCTTTTAGCGATGACGATATGGATACCTTAAGAAAACTGTACGACAGAGGGATTCAAAACGGCGTCCCCGATCTAGAAATGATAGATGCAAATAAGCTATTCAAGATGGAGCCGCATATCAATCCCAAAGCAGTCGGAGCACTTTGGGCGCCCTCGGCCGCAATTATTAGCCCGTGGGAGCTGTGCCTAGCCATGGCACAAACTGCTGTAAAAAATGGAACAGAGCTCTTCTTAAACAGCAATGTCGATTCTATCACAAAACACACGTCTCATACGTCAGAGGGAGGATTCATTGTAAAATCCGGAAATAAAACTATCGAAGCAAAAAATGTAATCAATGCTGCGGGAATTCACTCCGATACTATACATAACCTAATCGCAAAGCCCACTTTTACTATTAAACCACATTCAGGACAATACTATTTATTCGATAAGTCAGAAGGACACAAGGCGAACTGCATAATTTTCCAAACGCCTAAGCCCGATACAAAAGGTGTTTTAGTAGCACCTACGGTACACGGAAACTTGCTCGCAGGACCTGACAATATACCTGTAAAAAAAGGCGATTTATCTGTGACAAGTGAACGCCTCCAATATATAATGGAAAAATCACGACTTTCAATTCCGGATATTAATTTTAGCGAAAACATCCGTAACTTTGCGGGACTCCGTGCAATATCAGATTCTAATGACTTTATTATTAATGAAACAGAAGTGAAAGGATTTTTTGACGTTGCGGGAATCAAAAGCCCAGGATTGTCCGCTGCAGTAGCTATAGGTAAATATGTAAAGAATCTCTTAACAGCAAGTGGTCTTCCAATGGAAAAAAAGAAAAAATATGTTGATAGTCGTAGCATTATGAGATTCAAAGAACTTTCCGAAGAGGAAAAACGTATGGCAGTCGAAAAGAATCCCCTATACGGACAAGTAATCTGCAGATGCGAAACAATCACAGAGGGAGAAATAATTGACTGCATCAATGATACGATCCCTCCAAGTTCGATAGATGGTGTTAAACGCAGAGTTGGTACCGGCGCCGGCAGATGCCAAGGTGGATTTTGTGAACCACGCATACTACAAATATTATCGGATCAACTAGGACAATCGCCATTAGATATACAAAAAGACCTATCGGGGAGCAACATTCTAGTAAGCAAAACGAAAGAGTAACAGCTGAAAATATTAGCTTTTTTGACAATAACCACAAAATTACATTCAAAGAATAAAAAAAAGTAAAAAAAATAATAAAAAAAACATATTAAATTATTGCAATTATATAAATAAATTGGTACAATTCGTTAGTACATTGTTGACACATCTTAATATCACATAAAAATACTTAGTTTTCACTATTTCTTTGCCCTTTATCGTGGCATCAATATGGAATCTAAATTATAGATTTAAGATTATCTACACTGTAAACTCACTAACAAATTTTTAATGGAGGTATTTATGAATTCACAATCTAATAGCAAAGGCGTGCGCGTATTACTTGCATGTCTTGGAATGACACTGCTTGTCGGGGTACTTTACGCATGGAGCGTAATCAAACAAGCACTAGTAGCAGATGGATGGACTAACTCTCAAGCGAGTCTTCCTTATACTGTAGCTATCGTTGTCTTCGCAATCGCACTTCTTGTTGCGGGTATTTTGCAAGACAAAATCGGACCTAAAAAAATCGTAATCGCTGGCGGACTTATCACTGGAATAGGCCTACTTCTTTCTAGTTTCCTTACTACTCCTATGGGATTAGTTCTTACATTCGGTGTACTATGCGGAACAGGTATCGGATTTGCATATGGATGTGCGACTCCACCTGCAATCAAATGGTTTCACCCTTCCAAAAAAGGGACTATCTCGGGAATAGTTGTTGCAGGCTTCGGTTTGGCATCAGTTTATTACGCACCTTTAGCTACCGCATTAATAGATAATTTCGGAATTCCACAAACATTCATGATTTTGGGGATTGCTGTAATAGCGATTTCTATCCCACTAGGAATTATAATTACAAACCCTCCTGCAGATTATACCCCTGCTGTACCAGCTAATTTTACCGCAAAAGCAGCAGTTACAACTACGGATTACACATGGAGAGAAATGCTAAAAACTAAACAATTCTACCTTCTTTGGGCTATGTTCTTACTTGGTTCATCGGCAGGATTGATCGTAATTGGTAACATCGCAAGTATCGTAGTAGATCAAGGCGGATTATCAAGCGGAGCGATATATGTTTCACTACTTGCTATCTTCAATGCATCAGGTAGAGTAGGCGGAGGTATTGTTTCAGATAAAATCGGAAGACTCAACACATTGACAATTGCACTTATTTTACAATGTGCTAACATGATACTTTTCCCGTTCTATACTTCTTCAATAACATTATTGATAGGAACATTAATCTGCGGTATATGCTATGGTGCATTACTTTCAATCTTCCCAACTACTACTGCTGATTACTATGGAATGAAAAACCTAGGAACAAACTACGGAGTATTATACACTGGTTGGGGACTCGCTGGTGTAACAGGACCTGTTATCGCAGCGTCTTTGATTGATGCTTCTGGTGGAGCATATACATCTGCATTCTATGTTGCAGCAGCATTAGTAGGTGCAGCGGTTATCATAAGATTCTTTACTAAACCTGTACAATAAAATCTTCTCACATAAGCAAAAAAATGCAAAACATTGATTTGTAACTAATCAATGAATACTGTGAGATTATTACCTCTAATATTAAGCGTCAACTACGAACATTGATTTTGCAGTTGGCGTTTTTGTATTTCGGATAAAATTTTCAAAGGAGAATATCATGAGAAAAATCAAATTATACATCGCAATGAGTTTAGATGGATATGTCGCTGATACAAATGGAGGCGTTTCTTTTCTCGTTGGTGATGGAAGTGATATCGAAAATTTCGGTAGCTATCCCGAATTCATAGAAACCATTGACACAGTAATTTTAGGTTACAGTACTTACGAGCAAATAACTACAGTACTATCCCCTGATGAATGGCCATACAAAGGAAAAACTAGCTATGTACTAACACATAGAGATATCACAAACAAAGAAGATATCCTTTTTGTAGACGAGACCGTTGAAAGTCTAGCAGCAAAATTAAAGAAATCAGTTGGCAAAGATATATGGATTTGTGGTGGCGCAAGCATCGCAATGCAATTTCACAAACTAGGACTAGTAGATGAATATATTCTTTCAATTATTCCCACAATTTTAGGCGCCGGAATTAAACTCTTCGGGGATTTAGAAAATAGAACCAACCTCAAATTAAAATCAACATGTAACTATAATGGTATTGTTGATTTAGTTTACGAAAAAAAAGAATAATTTGATGTTACACTTGCGTGCTATTGATTTGCCATGGATGGCATCCAAACTAAACCCACACGACGATTTGGGGTGCGTACAAAAGTATGCACCCCCTTTTATTTACTTCAATAAAATGTTAAACTTACTATATGTACTTCATATAGTTCAAAACATTCAACAACTAATCTCTATAAACAAGTAGCCGACATGTGTGACAAGTTAAAATGTGGTACAACATAGAGACGCTATGGCTTTTCCATTATTATACTTATACAGAGAATGAACTCAATACTATGAAATAACAAGGAATAATTTCATGATTTACGATGTAATTGTAATTGGCGGTGGGCCTGCGGGACTAGCTGCTGCACTAGCCGCGAAAAAAGAAAGCGATTTGCAACAGGTTGCAATACAAAAAGGATGTGATTTTTTACAGCCTGCAAAACAAAAGGAATCCCCTAAAATTCTCATCATAGAAAGAGATAAGGAAATAGGTGGAATATTGAATCAGTGTATCCACAATGGTTTTGGACTACACTACTTTAACGAGGAATTGACTGGACCTGAATATGCCGATCGTTTTGTTCAATTAGTTAAGCAAAATAACATCGAGATTCTTCTTTCCACTATGGTTTTGCAAATCACAAAAAATAAGGAAATCCACTGTATAAGCAAGCAAAATGGCTATAATGTACTGCGAGCAAAAAGCGTGGTGCTTGCGATGGGGTGCAGAGAACGAACAAGGGGGGCTATTTCTATTCCTGGAACTCGTCCTGCCGGAATAATGACTGCAGGGGCAGCTCAAAGATACGTAAATATGGAAGGATATATGGTTGGGCGCCGAATCGTAATAATTGGAAGTGGCGATATTGGATTAATTATGGCAAGGAGAATGACTCTTGAAGGAGCTAAAGTCCTTGCTTGCGTCGAACTTATGCCATATTCTGGAGGACTCAATAGGAATATCGTCCAATGCCTAAACGACTACGACATACCACTATTTTTGTCACATACAGTCACAGATATCATAGGTCGCCGACGTGTTGAACAAGTAGTCATATCCGAAGTAGATAATAATAAAAAACCTATACCCGGCACAGAAAAAACATTTGACTGTGATACTCTTCTTCTTTCAGTAGGATTGATTCCAGAAAACGAATTGACAAGAAATGCCGGAGTTCCTATAGATGAAAGAACTAAAGGTCCAATAGTCTTCGAAAACATGCAAACAGATACTGCGGGAATTTTTGCGTGCGGTAATGTAGTCCATGTCCATGATTTGGTGGACTTTGTAACGGAAGAAAGCGAAAAAGCTGGAAAATCAGCGGCAAAATATGCATTTGATCATCCACCAACCCTCAATAATTACGACACAAAATTACAAAAAGAAGATCCAATTGTAAAAACAAGCGAAACGAATTCAAATAATACGAATATCACTACTGTAGCCCAATCAAGCGATTACATCTCAATTAAAACAGGTAAGCATGTGACATATACTGTTCCACAAAGAATTAGGATTGAATACCTTGGGAAAAAGTGCGATATTTTCTTTAGAGTAAATAAAGTTTTTTCCAATACTGAAGTAAAAATTACATATGACAACAAAATTATTGCCAAATACAAACGAGAACACATGGCGCCTGGTGAAATGGAAAAAATTTCGATTCCATCCACCCTGCTCCAAAATATTTCAGGAACTGAAATTCAGATACAGATACATGAACTTACGAAAAATGAAGTGTAGAAAAGAATGTGGATTCTTTTTCTTTTACACATCATTTTTCAAATTATACCACAGTAAGTGAGGGAACAAAATGACAGAACTTATATGCATATCTTGTCCGAAGGGCTGCCACTTAAAAGTTGATGAGCAAAATAACTACACTGTTACAGGAGCTTCTTGCGAAAAAGGCATAGAATATGGAAAGACTGAACTCAAAAACCCCAGGCGTATAGTAACATCTACGGTAATTATTAAAAATGCAAACTTACCTAGATGTAGCGTAAAGACAGATGCGCCGATTCCAAAAGAAAAAATTATGGATATAATGGAAGTTTTAAAAAACACATCCATTACTAGTCCTGTCAAAGTAGGTGATGTAATTATAGAAGATGTATGTGCAACAGGTGCAAACATAGTATCCACCAAAAGCATGTAATCACTTCATCGCAATTTAAGAAGTGTAGTTAATAGTATTCATATTCAATATTTTTATTTGTATTTTATTATAAAAACATATTTCAATAAAAGGGGGAGTATTGATATTGCATCAATAAAAGCGTAATTATGAAAAAGTACATTTTATCTCTTGATCAAGGGACGACTTCGTCTCGTGCGATTCTTTTCGACAAAGAACAAAATATTGTGGCAACTAGTCAACAGGAATTTGCCCAAATTTTTCCTAATGAGGGGTGGGTCGAACATAATCCTATGGATATTTACAACTCTCAACGGGCAGTTATGCTAAACTTAGTTTCTAGCAATAATATAGACCCTGTAGAGATTGCAGCTATCGGAATTACTAACCAAAGAGAAACAACGATTCTCTGGGACAAGCGCACAGGACTACCTGTTTATAACGCCATCGTATGGCAATGCAGAAGAACCGCCAATATTTGTGAAGAACTAAAATCAAAAGGCCTTGCCGAGCACATCAAAAAAAATACAGGCCTAGTAGTTGATGCATACTTTTCTGGAACTAAGATCAAATGGATATTAGATAATACCCCTGGCCTGAGAAAACGCGCGGAAAATGGAGAAATACTTTTCGGAACTGTAGACACTTGGTTACTATGGAATTTGACCAACGAAAAGGTACATATTACTGACTACTCCAACGCGTCTCGGACTATGCTATTCAACATGCATACGCTTGACTGGGATGATACTTTGCTAAGGGAATTGCAAATCCCGAGAGAAATATTGCCCGAAGTCAGACCTTCAAGCGAAATATATGGACACACTACAATCCAAGGAGTAGACATCCCAATCGCAGGCATGGCCGGAGACCAACAATCCGCACTTTTTGGTCAACAATGTTTCAAAAAAGGTCAAGCAAAAAACACTTATGGGACTGGATGTTTTTTACTTATGAATACAGGCGAAAAACCAGTATACAGTCACTCTAACTTAATAACAACTATAGCTGCAAGTGTAGACAAAAAAAATGTCCAATACGCACTCGAAGGTAGCGTTTTCGTAGGAGGAGCAATTATCCAATGGCTCCGAGACGAAATGCGCTTTTTCGGCGATAGTTGTGACTCTGAGTATTTTGCCAGCAAAATTGACGACACAGGCGGCGTCTATGTCGTCCCAGCCTTCACTGGGCTAGGTGCTCCATATTGGGATATGTATGCACGTGGATGTATCATTGGATTAACACGTGGTACAAAACGAGAACATATTATCCGAGCTTCACAAGAAAGCATTGCATATCAATCACTTGAGATTGTTCGTTGCATAGAATCAGATACATCTATTTCATTAAATGAATTGAGAGTAGATGGTGGAGCAAGCAGAGATGCCTTTTTAATGCAATTCCAAGCTGATATTTTGAACCTCTCCATAAAACGACCTACTATCAAAGAAACTACAGCACTAGGAGCAGCATATCTTGCAGGTCTTGCAACAGGAGTATGGAAAGATATCGAGGATCTCGTCTCCTCCAGTGAAAATGTAACGGAATTCATTCCTGACATGAGTGAAGAAAAAAGAGAAAAGTTACTAAAAGGATGGAAAAAAGCTGTATCTAGAAGCTTAAACTGGGCAGAATA